>JBKGUS010000572.1:0-9175 GCA_046462295.1 Thermoleophilaceae bacterium
GAGAGCTGGGTGTTCTCCAGCTTGAGGCCCATCTCCTCGGTGATGACCTCGCCGCCCGTGAGGATGGCGATGTCCTCGAGCATGCGCTTGCGGCGGTCGCCGAAGCCCGGCGCCTTGACCGCCACACCGGTGAAGGTGCCGCGCAGCTTGTTCACCACGAAGGTCGCGAGGGACTCGCCCTCCACGTCCTCGGCGATCACCAGGATCGGCTTGCCCGACTGGATGACCTGCTCGAGCACCGGCAGGATGTCCCGCACGGACCCGATCTTCTGGTTGGCGATGAGGATGTACGGATCCTCGAGGGTCGCCTCCATGCGGTCCTGGTCGGTAACCATGTAGGGCGAGATGTAGCCCTTGTCGAACTGCATGCCCTCGGTGAACTCGAGGTCCATGCCGAACGTCTGGCCCTCCTCGACGTTCACCACGCCGTCCTTGCCGACCTTGTCGATCGCGTCGGCGATCACGTCGCCGATCTCGTCGTCGGCGGCGGAGATGGCCGCAACTCGGGCGATCTGGTCCTTGCCGGAGATCTCGGTCGAGACGTCCTTGATCTGCTCGACGACCTGGTCGACGGCCTTCTCGATGCCGCGCTTGAGAGCAAGCGGGTTGGCACCGGCGGCCACGTTCTTCAGGCCGTCGCGCACGATGCGCTGGGCCAGCACGGTGGCGGTGGTGGTGCCGTCGCCCGCCACGTCGTTGGTCGCCGTGGCGACCTCGCGCACGAGCTGGGCGCCCTGGTTCGAGAACGGCTCCTCGAGCTCGATCTCACGAGCGATCGAGACGCCGTCGTTGGTGATGGTGGGGGCGCCGAACTTCTTGTCGATCACCACATAGCGGCCCTTGGGGCCGAGGGTGACCTTGACCGCGTTCGCGACGGCGTCGACGCCGTCCTCGAGCGCCTTGCGCGCGTCAACGTCGTACTTGAGCTCCTTGTGAGCCATGTGTTCTCTTTCCTCCTAGCTCGCGACCTTGGCGAGTACGTCCGACTCACGCAGGACGAGGAGATCGTCTCCCTCGACCTGGACCTCGGTGCCGCCGTACTTCGAGTACAGGACCTCGTCGCCCTCGGCGACGTCGAGCGGGATGCGCTTCTCGCCATCCTCGTCCCACTTGCCGTCACCGACTGCAAGGACCTTGCCGCGCTGCGGCTTCTCCTTGGCGGTGTCAGGCAGGACGATCCCGCTCGCGGTGGTCTCCTCTTCCTCAATCGCCTGGACGATCAGGCGATCTCCCAGAGGCTTGAGATTCATGCGCATACCTCCGTATGAAGTGCGTTCATTGGCACTCCATCGGTGCGAGTGCCAGGGCTGGCACTCTAGCACTCAGAGTGCCAAGCGCCTAGTTCTGATGCGGACCGGCGGGGCGGAGGCGGTCGCGGATCTCGGAGGGGCGGTCGGAGACCTGCGAGAAGCGCACCACGGTGACTGTGTCCTCCATCTCGACCTTGCGGCCGTAGATCTGCTCGAGGAAGTGCACCATCTCGTCCAGGCGCCGGAACTCGGGGTTGTCGTGCTCGATGTCGCGCGGGGAGAGGTCGCGCGCCTGCTTGACCTCGACCGAGTCGATCACGGCCTCGAAGATCCGCTCGCGGGGCGAATGCTGGAAGCCGACGGTGATCAGCACGAGCTCGCCCTTGCGGTACTTCTTGCTCTTGTCGCCCAGCCGGATCGTCGCCGTCTTGCGGCCACGCTTCAGCTGGTCGACGAAGATCGGTGAGTAGAAGTTGAGGACGAACACGACGCGCGCAGACTAGCGGCCTTCAGCCAGTCGCGACAGCGCGGACTCGGCCATCTGGCGCTCGCCCTCGTAGGCCAGTCGCTCCGCGGCCTCCTCGAGCGGGATCCAGAGCGCCTCCTCGACCTCGTGATCGTGGTCCGCGACGTCGCCCGAGCGGTAGCGGAACAGGAAGAACGCGACGATCTTCATCACCCGCCTGCCCTCCCGCGCGTACCAGTAGCGGATGTCGCCGAGCTTCTCGACCAGCTCGGCCTCGACGCCGGTCTCCTCGCGCACCTCGCGTGCGGCGGCGGCGGCCGCCGACTCGTCCCCGTTCGGGTGGCCCTTCGGCAGCGCGAGGATCGCGTCGCGCACGCGGACCACCGCGACGAAGGGGCGCCCCTTCATCCGTCTCACCACCACTCCACCGGCCGAGAACTCGCGGATCACTCCTCCGGCTCCCCGCTCACCAGCGGGACGAAGCGCACCGAGGCGACCGCCTCCGCCTCGCCGCCGCGGAACCGGATCAGGTGCTCGCGCCGCCCGCGCGCGACGGGGCAGACCAGCGCGGTGCCCGGCGCGAGCTGTTCGAACAGGGCGGCGGGCGGCTCGCCGGTGGCGGTGGCGGTGACCGAGATGCCGCCGAAGGGCGCGCGGTCGGGCGCGCCGCGGCTGCCGTCGCCCACACGCACCTCGACGTTGTCGTAGCCGAGCTCCGCCAGGGTGGCGCGTGCCCCGGCGGCGAGGCTCTCGAAGCGCTCGATCGTCACCACGTCGGCGCACAGGCGGGACAACACGGCCGCCGCATAGCCCGAGCCGGTGCCCACCTCGAGGACCCGCTCGTCCCCGCGCAGCTCGAGTAGCTGCGCCATGCAGGCGACGATCCAGGGCTGCGAGATCGTCTGGCCGTGGCCGATCCGCAGCGCGCCGTCGCGGTAGGCGCGGCGGCGCAGGTCCTCGGGCACGAACAGCTCGCGCGGCACCTCCAGCATCGCGCTGAGCACGCGCTCGTCGTGTATCCCGCGCCGGCGAAGCTGGCGCTCCACCATGCGTTCGCGCTTCTCAGTGGATGTAGTTCCGGAGTCTTGAGGGGTCATGCACGGTCACCTTGCCCCTGCCGAGGGTGACCACGCCGGCTCTTTCGAGCGTGGCGAGGAAGCGGCTCGCGCTCTCGCGGGAGGTGCCGGCCAGATGGGCGATCTCGGCCTGGGTGGCGCGGATCAGCACGTCCGAGTCGGGCGCGCCCTCCGCCTGGCGCGCGATGGTCTGAGCCACCAGCGCGCTCGCCACACGGCCGGCGAAGGTCTGGAACGACTGCTGGTGCAGCCGCTCGTTGGTGCGGCTGACGCGCTCGGCCAGCGCGGCGAGGAGCTTCAGCGCCAGCTCCGGGTGGCGGCGGATGAGGCGCTGGACGTCGCGAGCCAGGAGCGCCACGGCCGTGGTGGCCTCGACCGCCTCCGCGGTGGCCGAGCGCGTCTCGCCGCGGAACATCGCCAGCTCGCCGAACATCGCGCCGGCACGCAGCTCGGCGAGCGCCACCATGCGGCCGTCCTGATGCTCGCGCGTCAGTACGACGGCGCCCGAGCGAAGCAGGTAGCAGGTGTCGCCCTCGTCGCCCTCTCGGAAGATGACCTGGCCCCGATCCCAGCTGCGCGGGACGGCGACCTGCGCCACTGCCTCGAGCTCGCGCTGCTCGAGATCGGAGAAGACCTCCGTGCGCGCGAGCAGCCGGGCGGTTTCATCCCCGTTCGCCACAAGGTCGGATAATGCCGGATGCATGGCCGTGACTCCGACAGCCGTGAGTGTCGCCGACGTCGAGGACGCCGCCCGGGTGATCGCCGGGGGGGTGCGCGAGACGCCGCTGTTGCCCACCGGGGAGCTGTCGCGGCGCGTCGGCGCGCGCGTGGTCCTGAAGGCCGAGAACCTCCAGGTGACCGGGTCCTTCAAGGCGCGCGGCGCCACGAACGTCGTTCGGCGGCTCCCGGAGGAGGCGCTGCGGGCCGGCGTGGTGGCCGCCAGCGCGGGCAACCACGCCCAGGCGGTGGCCTGCGCCGCGCGCGCCGCCGGTGCCCAGGCCGTGCTCGTGATGCCGGAGGAGGCGCCGCTCGCGAAGGTGGCCGCGGTGCGGCAGTACGGCGGCGAGGTGCGGCTGCACGGTGCGACCTACGACGACGCCCACACCGAGGCGCGGCGGCTCTCCGAGGAGGCGGGCAAAACACTGGTGCACGCGTTCGACGCGCCCGAGGTGGTGGCCGGCCAGGGAACCGTCGGGCTCGAGGTCGCGCGTGACGCGCCGCAGGTCCGGCTCGTCGTCGTGCCGCTGGGTGGCGGAGGCCTGGCTGCCGGGCTCGCGCTCGCGATCAAGGCGCGCCTGCCCGACGTCCGCGTGGTCGGAGTGCAGGCTGAGGCCTGCGCCCCGTACATCGACTCGCTCGCAGCACACCGGCCGATCGGCGCGCGCTCGGCGAACACCATCTGCGATGGCATCGCCGTCAAGCGGCCGGGCGACTTCACTCTCCCGCTGGTCGAGCGCTGGGTGGACGAGGTGGTCACCGTTTCGGACGACGAGGTTGCCCAGGCGATGGTCCTGCTTCTCGAGCGCTCGAAGCTGGTGGTGGAGGGCGCCGGCGCGGTGGCCGTGGCGGCGCTCATGCAGGGCCGCGTGGCGCCGCCCGGCTCGGGCGAGGTCTGCGCGGTGCTGTCGGGCGGCAACGTGGACGCGTCGCTCCTGTCCGAGTGCATCCGGCTCGGGGAGACCGCGGCCGGGCGGCGCATGGTCCTCTCGACCGTGGTGCCCGACCGCCCCGGCGCGCTGGCTGGACTGCTGCGCGTGGTGGCCGACCACGGCGGGAACGTCGTGGACGTGGAGCACCTTCGCGACGGCATCGACATCCACCTGCGGGAGACCGCCATCAAGCTGGTGCTCCAGACCCGCGGGCCGGACTCGAACCAGGAGATCCTGGACGCGGCGCGGGCCGAGGGCTTCTCGGTGCGGGTCGAGCGAGACGCCTGATCGGGCCGATGCAGCCGATCACGCGCCGCGAGCTCGCGAGGAACTCCGCCCTCGCCGCGGGACTCATCGGGACGAGCGGCTGGCTCGGCTGGGACTGCGGCGGTGAGGGGCCGCGCGCCGCCGCGCTCGCCAAGTGCGTCTCGATGGGCTCGGTGGACCACGGCGGGGACCTCGAGGACCTGACGGCGCACGGCAACCTCGAGCTCGTTCTCGAGACCGGAGCACCTTGGGTGCGGATCTGGATCCGCTGGGACAAGGCGCAGCCGCTGCCCCCGGCCAGCGTGCCGCTCTCGGCCCTCGCAGAGCCGGCCAACGACCTGCCCGAGTGCGGGACCGGGTGCGGCTTCCGCTACGTCCAGTCGATCGACGCCCAGATCGCGCAGGCGCGGGCCGCCGGCCTCCGCGTGATCCTGGCAACCTGGCACTTTCCGCGCTGGGCCAACGGGACGGAGGGCGTGCCGCCCGATTGGGCGCGCGAGGACCGCGGCTGGACTCACACCCCGGTACCCCGCCTGAAGGCGATGGAGCACCGCATCCCGGTCGGGCAGCTCGGACCGGATGGCCACTACGGGCGCTGGATCGACTGGCTCGTCGGGCGCTATTCGCAGCACGGCCCGGACCTCGTGCTCGAGCTGATGAACGAGCCCAATCACCAGCTCTGGCCGCAGCAGGGCCCGAGCACTACGGGCGATCCCTTCGGGCCCGGTCCGCGCGTGATCGACTCCTACGTGGCCGAGATGATGAACACCGCACGCGCGGTGTCGGAGGCCCACGGCCGTCCGGTTCGCATGGCGGGCCCGGCCCTGTCCGACCGCGACGGGTCGGACAACCGCCTGATGACGACCTGCGCGACGCTCGCCCCGGAGATCCTGTCCAGGCTGGAGTCGCTTCGCTTCGCATCCACTCCCAGCTTCGTCTGGACCCACCACAACTACACGGACATCGAGCGCGGCTCGCCGTCACCGAGCGGGGTCGAGCGGCTACGCGCCCAGCTGCGGGGGCGCTGGAGCGGCCGGGGCGGCCCGAGCGACCCGCGCATCTGGCTGACCGAAGGCGGCGCCCGGCTCGGGTCCCGGCTGGCCACAGACCTCGACCGGCAGGCCGGGCTTGTGCGGCGGAACTGGAAACGCATGCGCGCGCTCCGCGGGGTCGAGCTCTGGACCAACTACCTGCTGTACTCGGACCCCACGGCGGACTCCGGCCTGCGCGAGAGCCGCGAGTCGGGCGGCGCGCCGCGCCCGGTCTGGGACGCGTTCGGGTCGCTGCGGGCCTGAGCCCCTACGAGGACCTCGCCGGTTCACGGCAACCTCGACATGGTCCGGCAGACCGGGGCCCGCTGGGTGCGGATCTGGGTGCGCTGGGACAAGGCGCAGCTGTTCCCGCCGTCGCGCCTGTCCTGGTCGCGGCTCGACAGCACGATCTACGCGGACGCCACGGCCAACTCGGGCCTGCGCGAGGCGCGGCTCGGCCCAGCCCTGCCGCGCCCCGTGTGGAACGTCTTCGCGTCGTTCCCGGCCTACCGCTGACGGGTCAGAGCTCCACCGTCGCCATTCCGTCCTGCGTGTAGCGGTCGCCCGCGGTCACGCCCGGCGCGAACGTCTCCTCGAGCCTGCTCAGCTGGTCCTCGGCGAGCTCGATGTCGACGGCCGCTGCGTTCTCCTCGAGACGTGTGATTCGGCGCGTGCCGGGAATCGGAACGACGTCCTCGCCCTGGTGGAGGAGCCAGGCGAGGGCGAGCTGCGCCGGCGTGCACCCGACCTCGGCGGCGATCTCGCGGGCGCGCTCGACCAGCTGGAGGTTGCGCTCGCGGTTCTCGCGCTGGAAGCGCGGGAAGTAACCCGTCTGCCGGGTGTCGTCCTCGGCCGCGATCTCGACCGCGCCGGTCAGCTCGCCCCGCCCCAGCGGGCTGTAGGGGACGATGCCGACGCCCAGCTCGCGGGCGGTGGGCACGATCTCGTCCTCCAGATCGCGGGTGAAGAGCGACCACTCGCTCTGAAGCGCCGCGATCGGGTGCACGGCGCAGGCGGCCCGGAGGGTGTCGGCGCTCACCTCGCTGAGGCCGAGGTGGGCGACCTTGCCCTCGCTCACGAGCTGGGCCATGGTGCCGACGCTCTCCTCGATCGGCACCTGCGGGTTGCGGCGATGCATGTAGTAGAGGTCGATGCGCTCGACGTTCAGGCGCCGGAGGGAGTCCTCGCAGGCCTGGCGGATCCACTCGGGGCTGTTGTCGACGCGGCGCTCGCCGCCGTCGCGCCTGACGGCGAACTTGGTGGCGAGCTGCACCTCGTCGCGGCGGCCGGCGATCGAGCGGCCGACCAGCTCCTCGTTGTGGCCCGAGCCGTACATGTCGGAGGTGTCGAGGAAGCTCACGCCGATGTCGAGCGCGTGCCTGATGGTGGCGATCGACTCGTCCTCGTCGCTGGGTCCGTAGAACTCTGACATGCCCATGCAGCCGAGGCCGACGGCGGACACGGTGAGGTCTCTCAGGTTGCGTTGCTTCATTGGTTCTCCATCTCGTGATACATCGCGATCTTGCGGTCCAGGACGGCGGCGGTGTCCTCGAGCTCTGCCATGCGCGCGGTTATCTCCGCGCGGTGCCGCTCGAGCATCGCCCGCCGGCGCGCGACCGTCTGCGGGCCCTGGCGCACCAGCTCGGCGTACTCGACCATCTGCCGGATCGGCATGCCGGTCGTGCGCAGCTTGATGAGCAGGTCGAGCCATTCGAGGTCGTCCCGCCCGTAGCGGCGGTGGCCGTTCGTGCCGCGATCGACAGGGTGGATGAGTCCGATCCGCTCGTAGTAGCGAAGCGTGTGGGCGCTCAGGCCCGACCGCTCGGCCGCCTCCGCGATTGTCATCTCCGTGGACACGCGAGACACCGTAGACCTTCGAGCGCGCTCCAAGTCAAGGGGTCGGACCCCTTGAGTCTCCCCTTGTCAAGGGGTCTGACCCCTTACGCTGCGGCGATGCAGATCGCGCCCGAGGTCGCCGATGCGCTTGCCGGCGGGCGGCCGGTCGTGGCGCTTGAGAGCACCCTGATCAGCCACGGGCTCCCGCGGCCGCGCAACCTCGAGGTGGCCCGGGAGGTCGAGGCTGCGGTGCGCGCCGGGGGCGCGGTGCCGGCCACGCTGGCAGTGCTCGGCGGCCGGGTGCTGATCGGGCTCGACGGGTCGGCGCTCGAGGCGGTGGCATCGCGGGACGGCGTGGTCAAGTGCGGCGTCCGGGATCTCGCGCCGCTCGTGGCGCGCGGCGGTGACGGGGCAACCACGGTGGCGTCCACCGCGCATCTCGCGTCTCGAGCGGGGATCCGGGTCTTCGCCACCGGCGGTCTCGGCGGGGTGCATCGCGGCGCCCGCGACACCTGGGACGAGTCCGCCGACCTCGAGACGCTCGCGCGCACCGGCATCGTCGTGGTCTGCGCGGGCGTGAAGTCGATCCTCGACGTGGGCGCGACGCTCGAGCGCCTGGAGACGCTGGGGGTGACCGTGCTCGGCTACGGCACCGACCGCTTCGCGGGCTTCTACCTCTCCGACTCGGGGCACCCGGTTGGGTGGCGGGCGGACTCTCCCTCGGACGTAGCCGCCGTGGCCGACGCGCGGGGCGGGCTGGGCACGGATGACCGTGCGGTCGTGGTGGCGAACCCGCTTCCGGCCGGCGAGCAGCTCGACCCCGCGCTGCACGACCGCGTGCTGGAGGCCGGGCTGGCCGCGGCCCGGCGGGAGGAGGTCGACGGCAAGGACGTGACCCCGTTCCTGCTCGACTTCGTGCACCGCGAGACGCAGGGCGCGAGCCTGGAGGCGAACGTGCGGATCGTGGTGCGGAACGCCGAGCTGGCGGGGCGGATCGCCGCGGCGATGTCGGGGACGTGACCCGGCTCGTCGTTCTCGGGGACGTGATGGTCGACGTCGTCTGCCGCCTGGACGGCCCGATCGCGCTTGGTAGCGACTCGCCCGCCCGGATCGAGTTCGGGTATGGAGGTTCGGCGGCGAACGTTTCGGCATGGGCCGCGGTGGCGCGCGGCGCGGGCGCGCCGCCGGTGCTGGCCGGGCGGATCGGCGCCGACGAGCGGGGGCGCGCAGCGGAGGCGGAGCTGCGCGCGGTCGGCGTGGAGACGCGGTTGGCCGTGGACCCCGGGCGGCCGACCGGTACGTGCGTGGTGCTGGTGGGGCCGGACGGCGAGCGGTCGATGGTCCCCGACCCGGGGGCGAACGACTTGTTCGCGGAGGGCGACCTGGCGGATGAGTTGCTCGTGGAGGGCGCCCACCTCCACCTGACCGGCTACACGCTGGTGCGGGAGGGGTCGCGAGCCGCGGGCCGAGCGGCGATCGCTCGGGCGCGCGAGCGCGGCATGAGCGTGTCCGTGGACCCGTCCTCGGCGGCGTTGCTGTCGCCGGCTTTCATCGATGAGCTGGAGGGCGTGGGGCTGCTGCTGCCGAACGCCGAGGAGGC
>JBKGUS010000573.1:0-3217 GCA_046462295.1 Thermoleophilaceae bacterium
GCCGTGGCCCGGACCCTGTCCGAGCTCGCCTCGGAGCTGCGGACCGCCACGCGCAGGGCGGAGCGCTGCGTGGAGGCGGCCCGCGACGCCGACCGGCGCCGCAGGGCCGCGGAGGACGAGGCCGCGGCGGCGCCGGTCGGCGTCGCGGGCCGCCTCCACGCAGCGCTCCGCCCTGCGCGTGGCGGTCCGGAGCTCCGAGGCGAGCTCGGACAGGGTCCGGGCCACGGCGTCCATGACCGTCCCGGCGGAGTAGGCGACGTCGCGCTGGCTGACGCACTGGTTGGCGTACTGGAGGCTGGCCGTGCCGCTCCAGCCGGCCACCGTGGCGGAGCTCCCGAGCGCTGCCGAGACGCTCTGCATCGCGCCCGAGACCCCGCGCAGGTCCGCCGCCGCGCCCTCCAGGGCGCCGGGGTCGCCGGACGGAACGTCGATGCCGAACGCGCCCTCCCCCATCGCTACCTCCCGGCGCGGAACTGGCTCGCGTCGGTGTGCTCGTACTTCTCGGCCGCCGCGCCGGTGTTGGTCGCGAGGCCGCTCGCGCCGGTGGCCATCTCCTCGACGGTGCCGGTCCAGGCGCTCGCGAACGCCGCGATCGCGCTCGCCACGCCGGGATGATCCGCCGCGTGTCCCGCCGGCTCCAGCCGGGCCATCGCGCTCCGGGCGGCCGCGAGCTGGTCGGAGAGCCCCGCCAGCCTCGCGCCGGCCGCAGAGATCTCGGGGGTGTCGGCTGTGAACCTCGGCATGCGTCAGGAATTTTCCCGCGGCACTCGCCCCTCGAAACCAAGCTGCTCCGTCCGGGGCAGAGCCTACGGTGCCATCCAGCGTGCCGCCGCTCATAACCCAGGAAGAGGCGCTTCGGCTCGGGCATATCGAGGACCACGCCGAGATCGAGGCGCTGGTCGAGCGCGCCTGGCGCGTTCGCCTCGAGCGGTTCGGCGACTCCACCGACATGTGCTCGCTCGTCAACGCGAAGTCGGGCGGCTGCGCCGAGGACTGTGGCTTCTGCGCCCAGTCCCGCTTCGCCGAGGCGGACACGCCGATGCACGCGATGATGAGTCCCGACCAGATCCTCGAGCACGCGCGCGCGGCCGAGGCGGCCGGCGCGCACCGCTTCTGCATGGTCACGCAGGGCCAGGGCCTCTCGAGGCGCGACTTCCAGAACATCCTCGACGGCGCCCGCCTTGTCGCCGAGCACACCAACCTCAAGCGCTGCGTGTCGATCGGCCACATGTCGCCCGCCCGGGCGCAGGCCCTCAAGGAGGTGGGCGTGCAGCGCGTCCACCACAACGTGGAGACCGCGGAGAGCTACTACGACGAGGTCTCCACGACCGTGCGCTATGAGGGCCGGCTGCGCACGATCGACGCGGTGCGCGACGCCGGCCTCGAGACCTGCGTGGGAGGCATCCTGAACCTGGGCGAGACGCCCGAGCAACGGGTCGAGATGGCCTTCCAGCTGGCCGCGGTCGAGCCCACCAGCGTGCCGATCAACCTGCTCAACCCGCGCCCCGGCACGAAGTTCGGCGACCGCGAGCTGATGGACCCGTGGGAGGCCGTCAAGTGGGTCGCGATCTTCCGGCTGATCATCCCAGGCGCGCTGTTCCGCCTCTGCGGCGGGCGCAACGAGAACCTCGGCGCCGGCGAGTTCCAGAAGCTGGCCGTCAAGGCGGGCCTGAACGGGGTGATGATGGGCAACTTCCTCACCACGCTCGGCTCGGAGCCGGAGTGGGATCGGCAGATGTTCGAGGAGCTCGGCCTGAACGTGGCGCGACAGGAGGACAACGGCGCGAACCCGCGGCCCGACAACCGCTCGGGCTGGCTGGCCGGCGAGACCCCGCGCACACCCGTGGACGAGCTGATCGACCGGCAGGAGGAGGCCAACTTCTGGAACCCCGTCCTGCAGCTGCGGCACATGAAGAAGAGATCCGTGCCCCCTCGCCCTGATGGAGCGCCGAACGCATGACTGAGATAGAGGAACGACTCGAGGACATCCGCGACCGCGGCCTGTACCGCAGGCTCCGCTGCGTGTCGGGGCCGCAGGGCCCGCGCGTGCTGCTCGACGGGCGGCCCGTGCTGCTGCTCTGCTCGAACAACTACCTCGGCCTCGCCGATCACCCGCGCGTGCGCGAGGCGGCGGCCGAGGCGGCCATGCGCTACGGCGCAGGCTCGGGCGCGTCGCGGCTGGTCTCGGGGAACATGACCATCCACCGCCGGCTCGAGGAGCAGCTCGCCACCTTCAAGGGCGCCGAGACGTGCCTCCTGTTCGGCTCCGGCTTCCTCGCCAACGCGGGCGTCGTGTCGGCGCTCGCGCGCGAGGGCGACGTCGTCTTCTCCGACAAGCTGAACCACGCCTCGATCGTGGACGGCTGCCGGCTCTCGCGCGCGGAGACCTTCGTGTACGAGCACTGCGACGTCGACCACCTCGAGTGGGGCCTGCGGCAGGCCGCGGGGCGCGGCTCGCTGATCGTGACGGACGGGGTCTTCTCGATGGACGGCGACATGGCGCCGCTGATGGAGATCGTCGAGCTGGCGCAGCGCTACGACGCGCGCGTGATGGTGGACGAGGCGCACGGCACGGGCTGCGTGGGGCCCGGCGGGCGCGGGCTGGTGGCGTCGCTGGCGCTCGAGGACGAGGTCGACGTGGTGGTCGGCACGCTCGGGAAGTCGCTCGGCTCGTACGGCGCCTACGTGCTGTGCGACAAGGCGATGGCGAAGTACCTGATCAACACCGCGCGCACGCTGATCTTCTCCACGGCGCTGCCGCCGCCCGCGGTGGCCGCCGCCGCCGCGTCGCTCGAGCTGCTGCGCGAGCAGCCGCGCCGGGTCGAGAAGCTCCAGCGCAACGCGCGTGTGCTGCGGGAGGCGCTCGGCGAGTCGGGCCTGCCCGTCCCCGAGGGCGAGACCCCGATCGTCCCGCTGGTGGTGGGCGACGCGCGCGCGACGGTCGCCGCGTGCGACCGTGCACTCGAGCGCGGGATCTTCGCCCAGGCGATCCGGCCGCCGACGGTCCCCGCGGGCACCTCACGGCTGCGGCTGGCGGTGATGGCCTCGCACACGAAGTCGGAGCTGCGCGAGGCGGCTCAGGTCCTCGCGGCCGCTGTGCCGGCGGCGGCACGCGAAGCGGCGGTCCGGATGGCGAGCGGAGCGACACCGGCGCCATCCGGAGCCGCCGGACCCGACCGCCCGCGCGTCTTCGACGGGCTGGCGGACGCCGCCTAGT
>JBKGUS010000574.1:0-7946 GCA_046462295.1 Thermoleophilaceae bacterium
GAGCTGCGCGACGGGCGCATCTTCACACTCGACCGCAGGCTGCGCGCCTGCCGCTGAGCCGGGCCGTGCGCGGGGCCGCGGGGGCGCTCCTGGCAGTCGCCCTCGTGCTGGGCGGGTGCGGGACGTCGGCGGAGCCCGGGCAGCAGACGAAGCCGAACGTACTGGTGCTGCTCACCGACGACCAGACGCTCGAGTCGATGCGTGTCATGGCCGGCGTGCGCGCCGAGCTCGGCGCGTCCGGGACCACCTTCGAGCGGTCGTTCGTGTCGAACCCGCTCTGCTGCCCGTCGCGCGCCACGCTCTACACCGGGCAGTACACGCACAACCACGGCGTGATCGGCAACCGCCCGCCGGAGGGCGGCTACGGCCGGCTCGACAAGAGCGAGTGGCTGCCCGTATGGCTGCAGCGCGCGGGCTACCACACCGTCCACATCGGCAAGTTCATGAACCGCTACGGGCTGGACTCGGCGCCGACCGAGGTGCCGCCGGGCTGGGACGAGTGGTACACGTCGGTGGACCCCTCGACCTACAGCTTCACGGAGTACCAGCTGAACGAGAACGGGGTCGTCAGCTGGGGCCCCAAGTACTCGACCGACGAGTACTCCGATCGCGCGGTCGACGCGGTGGAGCGCCTCGCCCCTAGCACGGAGCCCTTCTTCCTCTCGGTCGCGTACCTGGCGCCGCACAGCGGGCGCCCGGCCGAATCCGACGACCCGGCCGGGCTTGCAACCGCGATGCCGGCGCCGCGCCACCGCGACGCGTTCGCCGCAGAGGCCTTGCCCGTCGGGCCGGCGTTCGACGAGGCGGACGTGTCCGACAAGCCCAGCTTCGTCCGGCGCCTGCCGCGCCTGTCGGCCCAGCGAGAGGCGGCGATAAGGGAGATGTATCAACAGGAGCTCGAGTCGCTGTTGGCCGTTGACGAGGGGATCGTGCGCGTGGTGGGCGCGCTGCGGGCTGCTGGCGAGCTCGACAACACGCTGATCGTGTTCACGTCCGACAACGGGTTCTTCCACGGCGAGCATCGGGTGCCGTACGGAAAGGTGATGGTGTACGAGCCCTCGATCCGCGTGCCGCTCATCCTGCGCGGCCCGGGCGTGCCGGCCGGCGAGCGGCGGCGCCAGCTGGTGACGAACGCGGACCTGGCGCCGACCATCATGGAGGCGGCCGGCGCGGTGCCCGCCGGGCGCGTGCCGGACGGCCGTTCGCTGTTCCCGCTGCTCCGCGACCGCGGGCTCGCCTGGGGCCGGGAGCTCGTGGTGGAGGGCGCGCCGGGGTACCGGGCCGTGGCCTACGCGGCGCTCCGAAACGACCGCTTCGTGTACGCCGAGCACGACAACGGGGAGCGCGAGCTGTACGACCTGAGGCGCGACCCGCAGCAGCTGGAGAACGCGATCGGGAAGCCGCGCTACGCGGCGATCGAGGCGCGGCTGGCGGAGCGGCTGGCGGCGCTTTCGGCCTGCGCCGGCCGATCGTGCTGGCGGGCCCCACGCTTGCGCATCGCGATGCGTGGCTGTCGAGCGCTGGTGAGGGGTGCCGGGCTGGAGCGCGCCCGCGTGCGCCGGCGCGGACCGCGCCTCCGCGCGCGCGTCATGACCCGCGACGGTCGCTTCATCACCGTCGATCGCCGCCTGCCGCGGGCCTGCCGCTAGGGGGGCTCCCCTGGTTGCTGCAGTTCCCCACGCCGAGGGGAGCGAGCGCTCCGGCCAGGCGGCTATGCTGGCCCCGCCTTGCGAAGCACTCGCGTCCTCCGCCGGCTCGCGTGGGGCGCGGTGGCGGTCGGTGTCATCACCCCGCTCGTCCGGCACCGGCTGAAGCTCCGGCCGCCGGTCGTGTCTGCCCTGTCGTGGCAGGCCCCCGCGGCCCTTGCGCTTGCCCAGCCCCGCTCACCCCTGCGTGACGCGGGCATCTAC
Organism: Thermoleophilaceae bacterium; assembly: GCA_046462295.1. Taxonomy (GTDB): domain Bacteria; phylum Actinomycetota; class Thermoleophilia; order Solirubrobacterales; family Thermoleophilaceae; genus JACVRW01. The sequence continues at coordinate 1,911 of JBKGUS010000574.1, forward strand.
GCGCTCCAGATGTGGGCCTACTTCGCCCATTTCGACATGCCCGACGACGACCCGGATGCCCTGCTGAAGCGGCTCAAGGTCGACTACACGATCCGCTGCGACAGCGCGCTCGGCTTCGGCGCCTGCCCCACCACCCGACTGCAGCGGGCGCTCGGCCGCGAGGGCCACGTCGGGCCGCTCGAGTACGGCCTGTCGGCCGTCCACTGGAGCTGGTTCTTCGTGCCCCACGGGACGCTCGCCTACATCCTGCTGCGCCACCGGGAGCACTACCCGCGCTCGGCCGTGCTGATGTCCGCCTGCTTCGATCTGGGCTGCGTGGTCTACTGGCTGGTGCCCACGGCGCCGCCCTGGTGGGCCGGCGCCAACGGCAGCATGCCGCCCGTCCGGCGCATCATGGAGGAGGCGGGGGAGCGGTTTTGGAAAGGTCTCTGGCGCCCGCTTTACCATTCCCTGCAAGGCAATCCGTTCGCCGCAATGCCCTCACTCCACTTCGGCACGTCAGTGATGGCCGCCCGCATCCTGTCGCAGGTCGGCCCGCGCCACGCCGCCATCGGGTGGCTCTACGCCGTGCTGCTCGGCTTCGGGCTCGTCTACCTCGGTGAGCACTACGTCATAGACCTGATCGCCGGCCTCGCGCTCGCCGAGGGCATCTGGCGCGTGGCGCCGCGGGTCGAGCCGGCGGTCCGGTTCGTCGCGTGGGCGGTGCACCGGCTGGAGCCGCGGGTCGCGTGATGCCTGGTTCGGAGCGCGACCTCGAACTCGAGCTCGAGGCCGACGACTCCACCGACGAGGAGGACGAGCTTCAACAGGTGGGCGCCTTCCAGGCGCTGCTCCAGGACCGCCGCAAGCTGTTCGGCTGGATGGCGCTGTTCATCCTGATCATCGTCGCCATCTACGTGGTCTTCCCCAAGCTCGTCGGCCTCGACGATGCGCTCCGCAAGCTGGACGAGGCGACCTGGTACTGGGTCGTGATCGCGATCGGCTTCAACGTCGCGGCGTTCGGGGCGTACGTGGCGCTGTTCCGCGGCGTGCTCGGCGGCACTCGCGACGACGACGTGCACCGCCGCCTCGACCTGCGCGCCTCCTACCTGATCACCATGGCCGGCCTGGCGGCCACGCGCATCTTTTCCGCAGCAGGCGCAGGCGGCATCGTGCTCACCTACTGGGCCCTGCGCAAGGCTGGAATGCCCCGCCGCCGGTCGGCGTGCCGAATGGTCTCCTTCCTGGTGCTCACCTACGGCGCCTACACCTTCGCGCTGGTCATCTTCGGCATCCTGCTCCGCACGCACGTGCTGCCGGGCAACGCTCCCTTCGGCGGCACGGTCGTGCCGGCCATCCTGGCGGCGATCGCGATCGGGGTCTTCCTCCTGATCGCCCTCATCCCGGACGACGTGGAGCGGCGCATCCAGAGCGTCGCCGGCGGCTACCGCCGGACGCGCTACCTGACTCGCTTCGCCAAGGGGCCGGCGACGGTGGCGAGCGGCGTGCGGACCGCGATCGACTACGTGCGCAACCCCGAGCGGGGCGCGCTGGCCGTGGGCGGCGCGGTGGGCTTCTGGGCGGCGAACATCGCCGTCCTGTGGGCCTGCTTCGAGGCGTTCGGCGGCGACGTGCCCTTCGCCGTGCTGGTACAGGGGTTCTTCGTGGGCATGGCGGCGAACCTGATCCCCTCGCCCGCCGGAGGCGTGGGATCGGTGGACGCGGGAATGATCGCGGCATTCGTGCTGTTCGGGATCGACGAGGCCACTGTGTTCCCCGCGGTACTGGCGTACCGCGTGATCGCGTTCTGGCTGCCGATCCCGCCGGGTATCGTGGCGTTCTTCCAGCTGCGTACGACGGTGGCACGATGGGAGCGGGAGCGCCACGAAGGCGTCGCCGCCGGACTCTATACTTCACAAAGTAAAGTGATGAGCAGGTGAGCGTGGAGACCAAGGACATCGAGAACGTCGTGATCGTCGGCAGCGGCCCCGCGGGCTACACCGCGGCGCTGTACACATCGCGCGCGGACCTGGAGCCGCTCGTGGTCGAGGGCTTCGCCTGGGGCGGGCTGCTGCAGCAGACGACCGACGTGGAGAACTACCCCGGCTACCCGGCGGGCGTGCTCGGGCCGCAGATGATGCAGGATTTCCGGGATCAGGCCGAGCGCTTCGGCACGCGCTTCGTCACCGACGACGCGACGAAGCTCGAGCTGTCGGACGAGCCGGGCGGCGTGCACGTGGTGCACGTGGGCGACCAGCAGATCCGCACGCGCGCCGTGGTCCTCGCGATGGGCGCTGAGCCGAAGAAGCTCGGCGTGCCGGGCGAGGAGGAGCTGGCCGCGCGCGGTGTGTCCTACTGCGCCACCTGCGACGCCGCCTTCTTCCGCGGCGCGGACACGATCGTGGTCGGCGGCGGCGACACCGCGATGGAGGACGCCACCTTCCTCGCCAAGTTCGCGGACAAGGTTCACGTCGTCCACCGCCGCCCCGAGTTCCGCGCGTCGGCGATCATGCTCCAGCGCGCCAAGGACACCGGCAACATCGAGCTGGTCACCCCCTACGTGGTGCAGAGCTTCGAGCCCGGCGAGAACGGGGCGCTCGGGACGGCCGTGCTCGAGAACACACAGGACGGCAGCAAGAAGGAGCTGGCGGTGACCGGCAGCTTCATCGCGATCGGGCACCGTCCCAACTCGCAGCTGGTCGAGGGACAGCTCGACCTGGACGACGAGGGCTACGTGCTCGTGGAGGAACGCTCCACGCGCACGAAGCTGCCGGGGGTATTCGCCGCGGGCGACCTCACCGATCGCGTCTATCGACAGGCCGTGACGGCGGCGGGCACCGGCTGCATGGCGGCGCTCGACGCCGAGGCCTACCTGCGCGACACGCCGATCGACGCCGAGGCCCACTGGGCGCCCGAGCCGGAGCGGGTCGAGGCAGCGGCGCAGCGCGCCGCGTCGTAGCCTGGCGGACCTGACCCGGCGGATCTGGAAGAACTGGACGGGCGACCAGCGCTGCGCGCCCGAGCGCGTCGAGCGCCCGTCGAGCGAGGCCGAGCTCGCCCGGCTCGTGGCGGGCGCTGGCCGGGTGAAGGTCGCAGGCGCGGGCCATTCGTTCACGGACATCGCGTGCACCGACGGGCTGATGCTGGACCTCTCGCGCATGAAGCGGGTGCTGCGCGTGGCGGGCGACGAGGTGACCGTGGAGGCCGGCATCACGATCCGCGAGCTGGGTCCGGCCCTTGCGGAGCGCGGCCTGGCGCTCGAGAACCAGGGCGACGTGGACGCGCAGACGATCGCCGGCGCCATGTCCACGGCCACGCACGGGACGGGCGGCCGCTTCGCGAACATCTCGTCGCAGGTCACGGCGGTGCGGCTGGTTACGGCCTCCGGCGAGGTGGCGGAGCTCAGCGACGGCGACGACCTTCTCGCCGCCCGCGTCTCACTCGGCGCCCTCGGCGCCATGTCCGCGGTCACCCTGCGCTGCGTGCCCGTCTTCACGATCCACCGCGTCGACAGGCCGCTGCCGCTCGACGACGTGCTCGCCCGGCTCGACGAGCACGTGGACTCGAACGACCACTTCGAGCTGTTCGTGTTCCCCTACACCCGCACGGCGCTGACCCTGACCTCGCAGCGGACCGATCGCGAGCCGCGGCCGGCAAGCCATGCGCAGGTCCTGCTACGCGACGTCCTCGTCGAGAACGCCGCGGTGGAGACCGTCTGCCGGGTCGGCCGCCGCTTCCCCGCGCTGACCCCGCGCGTGAACCGGGCGCTGGTGCGGGCCATGTCGCCGACGGAGCACCTCGACCTGAGCCACCGTGTATACGCGAATCGCCGTACGGTGCCCTTCACCGAGATGGAGTACGCCATTCCGCGGGAGCGGACCGCCGAGGCGCTCGAGCGCGTGCTCGCGCTGATCGAGCGGCGCAGGATCACGGTGGGCCTCCCGATCGAGGTGCGCGTGGTGGCGCCCGACGATGCGCTGTTGTCGACCGCGCAGGGACGCGCGACCGGCTACATCGCCATGCACCAGTACCGCGGAATGGAGTTCGAGAGCTACTTCCGCGGCGTGGAGTCGATCATGGACGAGTACGAGGGGCGCCCGCACTGGGGCAAGCGCCACTACCAGTCGGCGGCCACCCTGCGGCCGCGCTATTCCGGCTTCGACCGCTTCCTCGCCGTGCGCGACCGGCTCGACCCGGAGCGCAAGTTCGAGAACGACTACCTGAGGCGGGTGCTGGGATGACCGACGAGGCGATCCTCTAGGCGAGCCCCACGGCGGCGATCAGCGCCCAGCACGGCGGCGCACGAACGTCAGCCCGTCGGCGACGAAAACCATCACGCTGTCGACGCGGTCATCGGCCGTCACACGATCGTTCAGTGCGTCGATGATCCGCTCGCGCTCGTCCTGCGGGTCGGTGACCCCGCCTCCGAGCAGCACGTTGTCGATCAGCAGCAAGCCGCCGGGAAGCAGGCGCGGGACGAGCTCCTCGTAGTAGTCCGGATAGCCGGTCTTGTCCGCGTCGAGGAAGACGTAGTCGAAGGTCGGCTCGGGCGGCATCGCGCGCAACGACTCCAGCGCGGGACCGACGATGATGTCCACGCGAGGCGCAACGCCCGCGTCCTCCAGGTTCCGGCGGGCGATCGCCGCGTACTCCTCGTCGAGCTCGAGGCACGTGAGCCGACCCCCGTCCGCGAGCCCGCGCGCGATGGAGATCGCGCCGTAGCCGGTGAACGTCCCGATCTCGAGCGCGCGACGGGCGCCCACGAGCCGCGCGAGCATGGTCAGCAGCGCCGCCTCGTCCGGCGTGGTCGCCATCACGGCATGCGGCATCTCGCCCGTCTCGCGGGCCACGCGCTCGAGCACCTCGTCCTGTCGAGCGTGACGGGCGAGATAGTCGACGACCTTCTGGGTGACCGTGGTCTTGACGCGCGCCATCTCGGACCGCGCAGGATACGTCCTCCGTCGTGGCTCCCCTGCTCTTGCTTGGCTAGCGCTCGGCGAGCGGGATCAGCATGTCCGCGAGCCCGAAGCGCTCCCCGCGCGCGGGCAGCGGAGGGGTCCAGTCGGGTTGACGCGAGCGGTACGAGGCGGGGTCGGCGTCGATGATCCCGATCAATACCTCGGCCACGATCCGGCCGCCGACGGGTCCGAGCCGCTCGCCGTCGCCTCTGTGCTTGGCCTCGCTCAGGACGTACAGCCAGAGCGGTGTGTCGCCGATCCACCCAGCGGGGCCAAGCGTTGTCTCGTCAGGGCTGAGCGGCGTCTCGCCCATCGCACGCGCGACGCTCTCCCCGGAGGGAAGGCCGTACGCGTGTCCGCGTTGGAGGTCGCGGCCGGCGAGCGAGCGATGGGCATCGGGCTTCCACCTCGCCCGTGATCGCATGCGGCAGCGCGATCAGCGAGGGCGCCAGCGTGCCGTCGATCAGCTTCGCGCGCTGCGCCGGTGGTCGGCCGGGAACGTCGAAGAGCCGCTCCCACTCGATGGCGCGCTCCGCGGCGACCGGCCGGAAGCCGAGCAGGTCCGGGAACAGTCGCAAACGCCCCGACCGCGAGCCCAGCTCGAAGTCCTCGCGGACCTGGCTGTGGCCGTAGCGGAAGGCAGCGTCCGCGAATTCGAGCGGGATCCGCGGTGCGGGGCCCGGCCGGTAGTGGCGTGGGCCCTCGGTTTCGATCTCGCCGACCAGCTCGTGCCCCACGAGGGGCGGCAGGTAGTCGTTGACGATGACCCACTGGTAGAGCCAGGAGACGGTGCGCCGCGCCTCGTCGAAGATCGCCGACTCCGGTACCGCGGCAGATCGGCGGAGGTGATCGACCACGCAGTTGTGCAACTGGAGCATCGCCAGATGCAGCTGCGAGACGAAGATGTGAACGTCATTGCGCGGATCGCCGATCAGGGCGATGCCCTCGCTATTGCGCGGCAGGTCGGCCTCCTCGCCCGCATCGTTCAGGCCGAGCAGCAGCTTCGCCGGGTCGTCGCGTCGGTACAGGAACGGGTTGCCGACTGGACCGTCGCCGTAGATGCATTCGAGATTCGCGCGTGGCGAGCGGAAGTTCTCGA
>JBKGUS010000575.1:0-2865 GCA_046462295.1 Thermoleophilaceae bacterium
ACCACCGCCTCGCACCACTCGACCGCGCGCTGCAGGTCCGGCAGCCCGTCGCAGACGACGAGCGTGGTGCAGCACGCGTCGCCGCAGGCCAGCGGGTCGCTCGACTCGCCTCCGAGGGCGACCGTCATCGCCTCGTCGAGCATGCCGAGGCCCTCCTCCACCCGGCCCTGGCTCACGACCGCGCGGCCGAGCTGGGCGAGCGCCATGCACTCCACGTCTGCGTCGGCCAGCTCGTGCGCGATCTCAAGCGCCGCGCGTGAGTGACGCTCGGCCTCCACGGGGTCGCCGGACCGCTTGGCCTCCTCGATCGCCAGCCAGCCCAGCTCCGGCGAGGGGCCGACGTCGGCCAACAGCCGGCGCGCCCGTGACAGCCAGCCCGCCGACGCTGCCGTCCGGCCGTCGATCCGGTGCTCTCCCGCCAGGTACGTGGCGAGCGCGCCGGCACGCACGGCGTCTCCTCGGCGCTGGTACTCCGCGTAGGCCTGGCGGCGCCGATCGATGGCGGCGTCCCGCTCCCCCAGCCACCACAGCGACTGGCCCAGGCCGTCCAGCGCCTCCGGATCGCCCGGCTCGGCGTCGAGGGCAGTCGCGAAGGCGTCGCGCGCGCCGGCCCAGTCCGCCCTTGCGAAGTGCTGCCAGCCGCTCTGCTTGCTGTCCATCGGCCCGTACAGTCTGCCGCCTCGCGGGGGCCCCTCACCAGCGGCGGCGGCGCACCTCAGTCGGCGACATCCCGGTCGCCTGCTTCACGCGGCGGGAGAAGTGGTAGACGGTCTTGAACCCGCAGCGCTCGGCGATCGCCCCCACGGGCAGTCCGGTGTTGGCGAGGAGGTCGACGCCCACCGCCACGCGGCGCTGCCACAGGTAGGCCATCGGGGGGACGCCGGTCTCGCGCCGGAAGGCCCGCACCAGGTGTGCGACGCTCACGTTGCAGGCGCGCGCGAGGGAGGCGAGGTCGAGATGGGGGTCGTGCAGCTCGGCGTGGAGGTGATCGCGGGCGGTCTCCGCGAGGGTCGAGCGGGAGTCGATGCCGCGTTCCGCTTCCGTGATGTAGCGCCAGAGCGTGGCTGCGACCAGGGCACGGAGAAGGGGGGCGGCGACGGGATCGCGGCTTGGCCCGTCGAGCGTCGGCGAGGCGGCTGCGACCGCCAACGTCTCCCGGGCCAGGCTTGCCATCGAGGTCGAGGTGGGGAGGGCGGACGGTAGGCGATCCAGCCTTGCCGCCAGTTCCTCAGGGATATCGGGGACGTTCGCCTGGATCCACGAGTGACGCGTCGGGCGGGCCGCGTCGAACGCGAACGTCTCGATGTGGCCAGGGAGGAGCAGGCTCACCGCGCCGCCGCGCTGTGGCGGCCTTGTGTCGTCATCGACCGTCACGGTCATCGAGCCGGCGTGCACCAGCACCAGCTGGATGTCGTGCTGCCGGCGCGGACCCAGGCGTCCGCCGGGCGGGTAGGTCACCTCACCGACGCTCACCGTGCTCGGCCAGAGGGTCGCGCCGTCGATCACTCTCAGACAAAAGTACGGCAACGAGGGCCATCGACGCGGGCGCGCCGCCGCCGTACCTTCGGGGCCATGACACGCAAGGTGACCGTCGACGAGTACGTCCGCTTCCGCGAGGAGGGCTTCCTCATCGTCCGCGGGCTCGTCGACCGGGACGACGTCCGCGAGCTGATCGGCCACGTCGAGGAGGGCCTCCCGCACCGCGTGCACTTCCTGCACCGGCGGCTCGAGATCCACGAGCGCTTCCTCCTCCACCCGCGGCTGCTCGACGTGGTCGAGGGCCTGATCGGCCCCCACGTGCTCGCGCTCCAGACGATGCTGTTCGTCAAGCGGCCCGGCAGCCCGGGCCAGGGCTACCACCAGGACTCGTTCCACATCATCACCGAGCCCGACACGCTGATCGGCGCCTGGCTCGCCCTCGACCGCGCCGACACGGAGAACGGCTGCCTGTGGATCATCCCCGGCTCCCAGAACGAGCCGGTCTACCCGGACGCCGATCACTCCGCCGGCCACGGCGGCGACACGCGGCTGGAGGGAATCTTCGAGGTGTCGGGCGCGGACGATCCGGACGAGTCGCGCAACGGGCTGGTTCCGGTGGCGGCCAAGTACGCCGGCCGCGAGCGGCCGGCCGAGCTCGACCCGGGCGACGTGGTCTTCTTCGGTGGGCACGTGCTGCACCGGTCGCACGCGAACATGAGTGCGCACCGTATGCGGCGTTCCTTCGTGGCCCACTACTGCAACGCGCGCTCGTATGTGCCGTGGGACGACGAGCCTTTGGCTGACGATGAGATGGGGAACGGGCGGCACATCCTGGCTCGCGGTTCGACGCATCTGCCGTTTGCGCGGCCTCTGTTTGGGACGCCCTGTGACGCGAATGGAACGGCAGCGGTCAGGTAGGAGGGCTCGATCGCGGCCGGGCGATCGCGAGGCGCGAGGAGTGTGGGCTGTAAAAGGCGCCATATGCGGTCTCTGGACAGCCCACACTCGGTCGTGCGGCGCCCCTCGGTCCTCCAGCGCCTCGTTCGCCTGACGTGCGCGACCTCGGCCTGGCCGTCAGACCGCTACCGGGCCGTGGTCACAGAGCCGCTCGGCGAGGCCTGATCCAGCCCGAACTCGGCGGCGATCAGCCCGTAGGAGCGCCTCCGGGCCTCGTGGGAGTGCGTGATCGTCAGCACCACCACCTCCTCCGCCCCGTACGCGGAGGCCACCGCCTCGAGCCCTGCTCGCACGGTCGCGGGCGAGCCGATCACCGCCCGGCGACCGCCGCCGCCCGGCGGCCGGGTGCGCGTCTCCAGGTAGCGCAGCGCCTTGGCCACCGGGGGGATCTCGACCAGGCGTCCCTGCCGCAACAGCGACAGCATCATC
>JBKGUS010000576.1:0-2682 GCA_046462295.1 Thermoleophilaceae bacterium
GCTCGAGACACCTCCAGCGCTCTGTCCCCAGCTCCTCGTGGGCACATCGGCACCGACCTCACTGATTCCCTTGGCCGCCGCTCAGTGCGCACCCTCGGTCACGAGCTCGCCGTCGCGTGGACCGGCGCGAAGGTCGAACAACGCGTAGCAGGTCACGAGGGCGAGGCAGGCGGCGGGAACCATGAAGCCGGCGGCCGTGCCCGCCGTGTCCATGACGCTTCCCTGGACCAGGGGCAGGAGCGCTCCGCCGAGGATGGCCATCACCAGACCGGCGGCACCGAACTTCGTGTCCTCCCCGAGCCCTTGCAGGGCGACCCCGTAGATCGTCGGAAACATGAGCGACAGTGACAGAGAAATGCCGACGACCGCGATGAGGCCGACCATGTTCTGTGAAAGGACGGCGGTGAGCGAGAGAGCAACTCCGAGAGCGCCCATCAGGAACAGCAGCAGCGTCGGTCGAAACCTGCCGAGCAGGTACGTCATGAGGAAGCGAGCGACGAGGAACAGGATCAGGCTCGCCTGCAGATACCAGCCGGCGGCGTCAGCCGAGACGCCGACCACGTCGCGGGCGTATTGGATGGTGAACGTCCACGCGCACACCTGGGCGGCGACATTGAAGAACTGGGCCGCCACGCCGTACCGGTAGTGGCGATTGCGCCACAGGCGCGCGAGTGCCCCGCTGTTCATCTCACCGGTCTCCTGGCTGCGCTCCGCCGGTGTCTCCATCTTCCGCAAGGCGATGAGGACCCAGATCACGACGAGCACTGCGGCGATGCCCAGGTAGGGCCCGAGCACCAGCGCGAGGTCGTCCTCCTGGCTCTGGCGCAGCTCTGCCGAGCTCAGGATCGTCTTCTCCGCCTCCGACGTGAGATTGGGCAGGATGATCACTGCGCCGAGCAGCACGCCGATGTTCGCGCCGACCGGGTTGAAGGATTGAGCGAGGTTGAGCCGCTGCGTCGCGGAGCCCTCCGGGCCCATCGCGATGACGAACGGGTTGGCCGAGGTCTCGAGGATCGACAACCCGGCCGCGAGCACGAACAGGGAGATGAGGAACGGCAGGTACTCGAGGAGGTTGCTCGCCGGGATGAACAGCAAGCCGCCCACTCCGGCGAGCCCCAGGCCGGTGAGGACACCGACCTTGTAGCCGAAGCGCCTGTTGATCAAGGCCGCGGGAATCGCCAGTGAAAAGTACGCCCCGTAGTACGCGAACTGGACCAGCGCCGACTCGAAGTTCGACATCGTGAAGATCTGCCGGAACACCGCGACCAGCACATCGGTGAGGTTGGCGGCGGCTCCCCACGCCGCGAAGCACAGGATGAGGAGGATGAACGGAACCGCCAGACCCGGCTGGACCAACCGTGCCTTGTCGGCGCGAGCTCCGGCCGGCGACTGCGTACCGCCCTGCGCGACCGACCTTCGCTCCATCCGAGACGACACCTCCGCCGCTGACCATGAGCGCCAAGCTGCCTCGGCACCCCGGTGGCGCCATCGTACCGCCGAATGAGCCGGGTCACGTGACGCTTTATGATCCGCGGGCCGGGTCTCCGCCGCGGCACTCTTCCGTTGGCGCGCGCGGGGTACCTCGATCTCGTCCAGGAGGTCAAGCGGGTGTTCATCGTCGTCGGGGAGGCGCTCGTCGACTTGGTCGGGCAGCGCGGAGGGCGGACGTTGACGGCCCATCCTGGCGGCAGCCCGGCGAACGTCGCGCTCGGCTTGGGCCGGCTGGGCGTCCCGGTGGCGCTCAAGACGCGCCTCGGGCGAGATGCGTTCGGAGACATGATCCGGGGGCACCTGGAGGCAAGCGCCGTGAAGGTCGATGGTGGGAACGATGAGGGTGTGTCGACGAGCCTGGCGATCGCTACGCTCGCCGCGGGAATCGCCTCGTATGACTTCCGGATCGAGTGGGACATCGGGGAGCTGGCGCCGCTTCCGGTAGAGGCTCGGTGCCTGCACACGGGCTCGTTGGCGACTGCGCTCGCGCCGGGCAAGCGCAGCGTCGTCGACCTCGTGGAGCGGGAGCACGAGCGCGGCCGGGTGACCATCTCCTATGACCCGAATTTGCGGCCGGCACTGCTGGGCGAGCGGGCGCGCGCGCGACCGGAGATCGAGCGTCTCGTCGCCTTGTCCGACGTCGTCAAGGTCAGCGACGAGGACCTACGGTGGCTGTACCCCGACCGGTCCGACGAGGAAGTGGCCAAGGAGTGGCTTGCGGCCGGGCCCGCCCTCGTCGTCGTCACCCGCGGCGGGGCAGGCGTCTACGCGGTCGCCGAGGATGTGGAGCTGCGCCGAGGCGCGGTGCCGATCGAACTCGTGGACACCGTCGGCGCGGGCGACTCGTTCACCTCGGGTCTGCTCGACGGGCTGCACCGCGCCGACCTGATAGGCGGCGCACGCCGCGACGCGCTCGCGGCGATCGACCGGGCGACGCTCGAAAGCGTCGTGGAGGAAGCCGCTCAGATAGCCGCCATCACGTGCTCCCGTCCCGGTGCGGACCCGCCCACCCGCCCGCAGCTCGACGCGGCCCTCGCAGCCGAGCCAAGTGCCTGAGATACGACGACGACGGTCGCACCTTACCTGAGGAGCGTTGAATGAGCGAAGCAGGAATCCATCCGCGGGCAGGGCAGGTGCCTGAGAGCTCAGATCTCGTTGACTTCGAGCGGCTGCAGGCCGCCTACTACGAGG
>JBKGUS010000577.1:0-9382 GCA_046462295.1 Thermoleophilaceae bacterium
GCAACAAGCGGAGCATCTCGCTCGACCTCCGCACGAAGGCCGGCCGCGAGGTGTTCGAGGAGCTCGCCCGCCACGCCGACGCGGTCTACTCGAACCTCCGCGGCGACCAGCCCGGCCGGCTCGGCCTCACCTACCAAGCGCTCGCTCCGGTCAATCCCCGCATCGTGTGCTGCGCTCTGACCGGGTTCGGCACGGACGGCCCGCGCGCCAAGGAGGGCGGCTACGACTACGTGGTCCAGGGCCTCGCCGGCTGGATGAGCCTCACCGGCGACCCCGACGGCCCGCCCACCAAGAGCGGACTGTCGCTCGTGGACCTGAGCGCCGGGTACGCCGCCTCGCTGGCGCTGATGGCCGGCCTGTGGCGCGCCCGCCGCGACGGCGTGGGCTGCGACTGCGACGTCTCGCTCTTCGAGGTTGCCCTGGCGCAGCTCTGCTACGTGGGCACCTGGGCGGCGACCGGTGAGTTCACGCCGCGCAGGATGCCCGACTCCGCCCACCCCTCGATCGTCCCGTTCCAGGCGTTCGAGTCGGCCGACGGCTGGATCGTGGTGGCCTGCCCGAAGCAGAAGTTCTGGCAGCGCCTGTGCATGGAGATCGGCCTGCCGGAGCTCCTCGAGGACCCGCGCTTCGCCGACTTCGGGGGCAGGGACGCGCACCGGGACGAGCTGCTGCCGAAGCTTCAGGCAGCCTTCCGCGAGCGCAGCACCGGCGAGTGGGTCGCGGCGCTCTCGGAAGCGGGCATCCCGGTGGGACCGGTGAACGAGGTGGCCGAGGCGCTCGAGGACGAACAGGCCCGCGCCCGCGGCGCCGTGGTGGAGGTCGAGCACCCGCGCTTCGGCGCGGTGCGGCAGGCCGCAACGCCGCTGCGGCTGAGCGGCCATGAGCCGCCGCTGCGGCGCGGACCGTTCCGCGGCGAGCACACCGAGGCCGTGCTGACCGAGCTGTGCGGCTACGACGCCGACCGCATCGAGGCGCTCGCCCGCGGCGGCGCGTTCGGCCCGGACGGAGCGAGCGGATGAGCGGCGCGGCCCCGCTCGCGTCGGTGCGCTCGCTGCTCTTCGCGCCCGGCAACGAGGAGCGCAAGCTGCGTGGAGCGCTCGAGTCGGACGCGGACGCGGTGATCGCAGACCTGGAGGACGCGGTGCCCGCGGGAGAGAAGGATCGCGCTCGCGAAGTCGTGCGCGGGGTGCTCGGTGAAGGACGCGCGGCCGGCGAAAGCGATCCACTCGCGGAGGATCGCGCGTCCGCCGAGCTCGGCGCCCGCTCCGGAAACTCGGCCGCCCCGCTCCGTCTCCTGCGGATCGCCGCCCCCGGCGACGTCCACCTGGCCGCCCAGCTCGGCGTCGACGCCGTCGTCATCCCCAAGGCCACCGCCGCCGGTGTCCGAGACCTACCGCACGGACCGCCGGTCGTCCCGATCGTCGAGACCCCGGCGGGGCTGCACGAGGCCTACGAGATCGCCTCTTCTCCGGGCGTCACCGCCCTCATGCTCGGCGCCGTCGACCTCTCCGCCGCCCTCGGGCTCGAGCCATACGGCGACGGCCTCGAGCTCCTCTTCGCCCGCTCGAGCATCGCCGTCGACTCGGCCGCGGCAGGCATCCAGCGTCCCTTCGACAGCCCGTGCCTCGACTTCTGCGACCTGGAGGTCGTCCGGCGCGAAGCCGAGCGCGCGCGCTCGCTCGGGTTTGCGGGCAAGGCGTGCATCCACCCGGCACAGGTCGCCGCGGTGAACGCCGCCTTCACCCCCTCGGCCGAGCAGGTCGAGTGGGCCGAGAGCACGCTGGCGGCGCTCGCCGAGGCCGAGCGCGAGGGGCGGGGCGCGGTGGCGCTCGCCGGGACCATGATCGACGAGCCGGTCGCCGCGCGGGCGCGCGGGATCCTCGCTCGCACACGAAGGGATGGAGGATGAGCGAAGCGGCACCCAAGGACTGGCGCGGACGGTTCTTCGAGGACTTCGAGGTCGGCGACGTGTACACGAGCCGCCTGGGACGCACCGTCACCGAGGCGGACAACGTCTGGTTCACCTGCCTGACGATGAACACGAACCAGATGCACTTCAACGACCGCTACGCGGCCGGCACCGCGTTCGGCCGCCCGCTCGTGAACAGCACCTTCACCCTCGCCCTGGTCACCGGCCTGACGGTCCCCGACACGAGCGAGAACGGCGCCGCCAACCTCGAATGGACCGACATCAAGCTGCCCAAGCCGGTGTTCGTGGGCGACACCATCTGGGCGCAGAGCGAGGTGCTGGAGCTGCGCGAGTCGGAGTCGCGGCCCCAGATGGGCGTGGTCACGATCCGCTCACGCGGGATCAACCAGGACGGCGAGGTCGTGGTCGAGTTCCGTCGCGCGTTCCTCTGCTACAAGCGCGACGCAACAGAGGTCCAACTGGGCCGAGCGCCGGCCGTCGACGAGCCCTGGACCGTCTCGTGAACTTCGACCAGCCCGACGAGCTGCGCGACATCCGCGAGGCGGTCGCGGCGCTGTGCTCGAAGTTCCCCGGCGAGTACTGGCGCGGCCTCGAGCCGGACACATACCCCACCGAGTTCGTCGAGGCGCTCACCGAAGGCGGCTGGCTCGCCGCGCTGGTGCCCGAGCGCTACGGGGGCTCCGGCCTCGGCATCGCCGCGGCGGCGGTGATCATGGAGGAGGTCAACGCCTCCGGCGCGAACGCCGCCGCCTGCCATGCGCAGATGTACGTGATGGGCGTGCTCCTGCGCCACGGAAGCGAGGAGCAGCGCGAGCGCTGGCTGCCCGGCATCGCCGCGGGCGAGCTGCGCCTTCAGGCGTTCGGGGTGACCGAGCCGACGGTCGGGTCCGACACCACCCGCATACAGACCACGGCCACCCGCGGCGGCGACGGCTGGGTCGTGAACGGCCAGAAGATCTGGACCTCCCGCGCCGAGCACTCCGACCTGATGGTGCTGCTGGCCCGCACCACTCCGGTCGAGGAGGTCCAGAAGCGGAGCGACGGGCTCTCCGTCTTCCTGGTCGACCTCCGCGAGGCGCGCGGCAACGGGCTCACCATCCAGCCGATCGAGGCGATGGTCAACCACTCGACCACCGAGGTCTTCTTCGACGACCTCGAGCTGCCGGCCGACGCGCTGATCGGCGAGGAGGGCGAGGGCTTCAGGTACATCCTGCGCGGGCTGAACGCCGAGCGCATCCTGATCGCGGCCGAGTGCATCGGCGACGGGCGCTTCTTCGTCGACCGCGCGGTCGCCTACGCCTCGGAGCGGGTCGTCTTCGGGAGGCCGATCGGCGCCAACCAGGGCGTGCAGTTCCCGATCGCCCGCGCCCACGCCGCGCTCCAGGCCGCCGATCTGGTCCGCTGGAAGGCCGCCTGGCTGTACGACGAGGACCGCGACTGCGCCGCCCAGGCCAACACCGCGAAGCTGCTCGCCTCCGAGGCCTCGTGGCAGGCGGCCAACGCCTGCATGGACGCCCACGGCGGCTTCGCGTTCGCCACCGAGTACGACATCGAGCGCAAGTTCCGCGAGACGCGGCTCTACTCGATCGCGCCGGTGAACAACAACCTCGTGCTCGCCTACCTCGGCCAGCACGTGCTGGGCCTGCCGCGGTCGTACTGAGGCGGCTCGCGCCCGGCCCGGGCTCAGACCTTCGCGGTGGCCCGCTTCCAGACCCGCTCGTAGAGCGGCCGGAGGTCGGCCAGGTGCTCGCTCATCGCCGCCTCGGCGGCGTCCGGGTCGGCCGCCTGCACCGCCGCCGCGATCCGCTTGTGGCCCGCGGCGATCATGCGGTTGTCGCGGGCGCCGACCTGGTCGCGGGTGAGGTGCGACTGGAGCACCATGAAGATCGGCTGCACGGCGATCGTGAGCAGCGGGTTGCCGGCGGCGTTCACCAGGATCGAGTGGAAGTCGCGGTTGGCCGCGAACTGCTCGTCCACGTCGAGCCCCGTCTCCCCCAGCGGGATGGAGCCTTGGAGGCGCTCCACGTCTTCCTCGCCGCGCCGCTGCGCCGCCAGCCTGGCCGCCGGCGCCTCCAGCTGCTCCCGCGCCTCGAGCAGATCCGCGAGCGAGATGTCGTTGGCGCTTGCCAGCAGCCGGATGTTGGCCGACAGGTAGCCGGCCAGCTGGGTCGCGGAGGGCCGGATGACGAAGCTCCCTCCGCCCGGCCCCTTCCCGGTGCGGATCAGGTTCTCGGCGGCCAGCATCCTCAGGGCCTCGCGCACCGTCGCCCTGCTCACCCCGAAGGAGCCGGCCAGCTCGCTCTCGGTCGGCAGGCGCATGCCCGGCTCGAGCTTGCCGGTGAGGATCAGCTCCCGGAGCTGGTCGGCGATCTGCTCGTAGGCCCTGCGGACCCGCGCCAGCGGGGGGCTGCTCATCAGCTGAAGGATACGGCCGGGCCTAGGCGGCGGCTGCGGCTCTGCGCTGCGACTCGGCGACCTCGGCGATCCTGGCGGCCGCGCCCTCGAGCGCGCCGGCGGAGAGGAGCGCCGCCGCGGCGTTCGCCACGAGGCGGCCGGTGATGCCGCCACCGCGGCGCATCGACACCGACGCGATCAGCTCCGCGCCGGACTCGTCCTTCGACAGCTCGTAGCGCACGTCGAGGCCGACCGGGCCGTCCGCGGACAGCTCGAGGATCGCCTCGTCGGCGGCGTGGATCTCGACGTCGAAGCCCACCTTCACCCCCGCGAGCCGGCCGGTCACCCGGCCGCGCGTGCCGGCGGCGAGGCGGCTGCCGTCGAGGTCGTCCAAGTCGAAGTCGACCGGCGACCAGCGCCGGATCTCGTCCGGAAGGGTCAGCACCTGCAGGAGCTGGCAGGGCGTGGCGTTCGCTCGTGCTGTCGCCGTCCACTCGGGCATGTGGCAAAGATCGCATGCGGCCTGACGGCGTTGTGAGGCATCGAGCACACATAACGCCAGGCGTTCAGCAACCTCTTAACGGGACCTCCGGGCAGGTCGCTAGCGTGGGTGGGGACTCGTGACCTCCAAGGAGATTCGCAACCGCCTCATCCAGCAGCTCCGCCGCGCGAGCTCCATGGAGCTCGCCGCGGTCACGGCGCTCGACCCGCTCGCGGAGGGGGCATCCGACGGGAGCCTCACGAGCCTCGTCAGCACGCACCGCCGCAACGCGCGCCGCCACCGCGAGCGGATTCTCGCACGGCTAAAGGCGCTCGGGGAGGCGGCGCCGGGCGGCGCGAGCGTGGGCGCGGGGATCCTGGCCGCCGCCCGCGGCATCGCGCGCAGCCGCCGCGGCGCGAGCGAGGAGGAGCGGCTGCGCCAGGCCGTCCTCATGAAGCAACTCGAGGTGGCGACCTACGACACCGTCGAGCGGCTCGCGGAGCGGGCCGGCGACGACGCCACCGCGGAGATGGCCCGCGAGGCGCGGGCGGACGACGAAGAGCTCGCCCGCCGGCTGGCAAGGCGCAGGCTGCGGCTGCAGCGCCGCCGCCGCCGCTAGCCCGCGGCCACCTCGCCCGCTTCCGCCTCCGCGGGCGCCTGGGCCGCCAGCGTCGTGCTCTTTGGCACGCTCCGCTGCCGCATCCGGTTGTAGACGCTCACCTTCACCGACGTCGGCGTCCGCCCGTCCGGCACCCGCAGCGAGGTCTCGCCGGCCCGCCCCGCAGCCCGGACCCGCCTCGTGCCGATCACCAAGTGGTCCTGGTGGAGCGTCACGTACAGGTGCCGGCCGCTTCGCCGCGGCGCCAGCTCCCACTCCACCGTCACCCGGTTCCCGTCTACACGCGCCCCCAAAGAGGCGGGCTCGTGGGGATAGGTCAGGAAGCCCAGCCGGTGCACCACGCGGCCGAGCAGCACGCGGAACTTGCGGTAGCGGAGGTTTCGGTGCCACGCGTCTGGGTCGTTCCACTTGGAGCCCTGGTGGGCCGGGCTCGACGGCCCCCTCCCCACCTTCCCGGCGATCGACCGCTCCGGGTTGCCCCACTTGCCGGGCCACGACGCCCAGTCGCCGAAGTCCGCTAGCGGAAGGTCGGCGGGCGGGCCGTCCGCGCGCGGGTCGTCCACCCCGATCACGTACGGCTGCGAGCCCGCCTTGAAGTACGAGGCGTGCGAGAACGGCGCCACGTACACGAGCGGCCGGTTCGGGTCGTCCTCGGCGAAGTCCATCGCGCCCTCCTTCCAGGGACGCGCCTCGCCGGAGTTGTGCTGCGCGTAGCTCGCCACCTCCGGCTGGAGGTCCGCGCCGAGGCCGACCTGGATCATCTCCCAGTCGCCCTCGTGCTTGCCGAAGCCGAACAGGTGCTTCGGGTTGTAGTAGAGCCAGAACCAGTACTGGAGCCAGGTCCGCCCGCCGTTTCGCACGACCCGCCCGTAGATGCGCCCGCGGTGGTCCTCCTCCCACTCCATGCGGCCGGCGTCGCCCGGGTAGTCGGCGGACATCGCCAGGAAGTCGCCGTCCTCGGGCTCGTAGCCGGTGAGTGAGTCGAGCCCGAGCGGCGTGCTCTCGCTGCTGCGGGCCACCACCTCGCCGTGGCTCCTGAGCAGGTGGTTGCCCGGGTTCGCCAGTGCGGAGCTCGCGCTCAGCGCGCGGTAGTCGTACTGCGGGTCGAACTTCAGGATCGGCTTGTGCCGCTCGAGCAGCTCCCTGTCGGTCATCGCACTCCTTCGAAGCCGGTCGGCGTGTACACGGACATCACCTCGCGCATCATCCGCTCGGCGTCGCCGTCGTAGCGCGCCGGCTCGTAGCAGCCGAGCGGGTTCTCGATCACGTTCACGAGGCAGCGGTTGCAGTAGGTGCACGGCCGCTCGGGCCGGTCGCGGCCGGCGGCGAACGTCTTCACGAGGTCGTTGTTGGCGATCAGCGGCCGGGCGATGGTGACCCCGTCGCAGCGGCCCTCCTCGATCAGCGCGCGGATCACCGAGGCGGTCTGGAACCCGCCCGTGCACAGCACCGGGATCGAGACCGCCTTCTTGACCGCGGCCGCGTCGTCCGCGTTCGCCCCCTCCACCTGCAGGCCGCGCGTGGTCCGGTTCCAGAGGAAGCGGAACAGCGGGCGCAGCGGCGCCCAGCGGGCCAGCAGGTAGTTGCGGAACGTGTAGAGCCCGCTCGAGAGCATCGTGTCGTAGGTCTCGCGGGCCACGTCGACGGGCACCCCTCCGGCGGGGTTGCGCGGGTGCGGGAACATGCTGCCGGTGGAGATGTGGAGCGCGTCGGCGCCCGCCTCCTCGGCCCAGCGGCAAACCTCGATCGACTCGTCGAGCGTGTTGCCGCGCTTGTCCCAGAAGATCACGGCGTTGTTGTGGTCGACCGCGCTGATCTTGACCTGCAGGTGGAAGTCGTCGCCCACCTCGCGCCGGATGGCGCGGATGATGTCGAGCAGGAAGCGCGCCCGCCCGGCGAGCGAGCCGCCGTACTCGTCGCTGCGGTCGTTGATCGCCGAGCTGAGGAACTGCGTGATCAGGTAGCCGTTGGCGGCGTGCAGCTCAACGCCGTCGAGCCCGGCCTCGCGCGCGCGGCGGGCGCCGGCGGCGAAGGCGCGGATGGTGTCGTGGACCTGCTCCAGGGTCATCGCCTGGCACTCGAAGCCGTGGAACGACTCCGTCTTGCTCGTGGAGCTGAGCGCCTTCTTGCCGATGTTCTCCACGCCGCCCACGTCCTGCTGCCGCCCGGAGTGGCTCAGCTGCAGGATGAACTTGCAGTCGTGCCTGTGGACGGCCTCCCCCACCGCACGCCAGAACGGGATCCGCTCGTCGCGGTCGATCGTGGCGTAGTTGGGCAGGATCCGCCCGCGCAGATGGACGGGCGAGTAGGAGGAGACGATCGCGCCCACCCCGCCGCGCGCGAACTTCTCCTCCCAGTTGATGCGTGCCTGGGTGCCGGAGCCGTCGTAGTTGTCGAACCGGCCCGAGATGTTCGAGCGCAGGATCCGGTTCTTGATCGTCAGGTTGCGGAACCGCAGGGGCTCGAAGAGGACGTCCGCGCTCACCAGGGCTCGTACTCGATCGGCTGGCGGTGACCGAGAAGGAAGTAGCAGTAGAAGACGTGCAGCGGCCCGAGCACGAAGTACGCCTTGCACAGCATCAGCTCGTGGTCGCCCGGATTCGGCAGCACCACCATGTCTCGGATCACCCGGAAGGGGACGTTGCGCCAGGTGTTGAGGTCGACGTGGTAGTTGAAGTGCCCGGCGTGCCGGTAGGGCGCGTAGAGCCGCCGCTGCGGCTCGTTCTCGATCAGCCCCACGCGGAAGTAGCCGACCTGGATCGGCCGGCCCTTCTTCAGCTTCACCTCCCACTCGCCCTCGTAGCCCCGCCGGTCCTGGCGGCAGATCTCGTTGTAGCCGAGCGTGCGCCCGTCCTTCCTGCGGAAGCCCTTCTTGAACTTCTCGCCCGAGAGCCGCCCGACCCACTCGTGGTTCCAGCCGCAGTAGATGTATCCCTCGAGCTGGTCGTAGTCGGGCGGGCCGGCCGCGCGCACGACCTCCTCGAGCTTGTCGCGGTCGGCCGCCGCGAGCGACTCGAAGGTCCAGGGGGTCATCTCGCCTCCGCCATCTCCGGGGCCGCGTACTCGGCCAGCGCCATGACCGTGAGCTGCGGGTTCACCGTCGTGGCGGTGGGGAACACGCTGGCGTCGCAGACGAACAGGTTCTCGAAGCCGTGCACGCGGAAGGTGGGGTCCACCACGCCCTTGCCCGGCTCGCCGCTCAGCGCGTTCCCGCCCTGCGGATGGCCGCTCCCGATCGAGAGGTAGCGGGTCCTCTTCACGTACTCGTCGAGCTGGTCCACCTGGCTGTCCTCTGTGAAGGCGTGGAAGCGGAACGTGGACGGCATGACGCGCCGCGCGCCCGCCTTCAGGTAGATGCGGCAGAGCAGCTTCAGCGCGTTCACGAGCGTCTCGACGTCCTCGCGCGCGGGCGTGTAGTCGATGTCGACGCCGCCGGTGAGCGCGGGCCGCAGGCGGGCCGTCCCCTTCGTGCCGACCAGCACCCCGGCCGCGGTGAGGTGCCGGAAGCGCCGCATGTTCTCGCGGTGGTCGTCGAGCCAGCCGGGCATGTTGAGCGCCTGGCTGACGACCGGGTTGAACCAGCTCTCCATTACGAACCCGCTGCCGGCCTCGGGCTGGAGGTAGTGCGAGATCTGGACGCCGTCGAAGGAGTCCAGCACGTCGTCGAAGTCGGCGGTGATCGGCGAGCCCATGTTGAAGCAGACGTCGCGCCCCGCTCGTCGCTTGGCGATCTTGCTCTCCATCAGGAGCCAGCTGGAGGCGATCGCGCCGGCCGAGACCACGATGGTGTTCGCCTTCACGCGCAGCTTGCGGCCGTCGCTCAGGCGCGCCTGCACCGCCTCGGCACGTCCGTTCCAGATCTCGCACTACCTCCAGCCCGAGGCCGGCAGCGGGTTCGTAATGGAGAGCTGGTTCAACCCGGTCGTCAGCCAGGCGCTCAACATGCCCGGCTGGCTCG
>JBKGUS010000578.1:0-4836 GCA_046462295.1 Thermoleophilaceae bacterium
AGGAGTTTGAGGAGGTCGAGCGGGAGCTGAGCGCGTCGGACGAGCAGATGCTTCGCGAGCTGCGAGGGATGCGCGGCCAGCTTGACGCACTCGAAGTGGCGCTGCGGTCACGGTCGAACTAGGTCTGCGCCCGGACCCGCCGGTGGTGCCCCCGTTCCAAGCGACCTTCGACCGCTATGACCGGCTGCTCGCGTACGTGAAGCTCCGTGGCGGTTCCCAGCTCAACAAGGCCCAGGTCGTCCGGGGCTGGGCGAAGGTCTACGTCGGCAAGCGCGTCGAGCAGTACAGGGGCTTCAAGCGCGCCACACGGAAGGCGAAGCGTCGGGGCCGCGGGGCTTGGGGCCTCTGCGGGGGGATGCACATCAGGGACCGCTAGGCAGTCCCATTGCGGCCACGTCCGGCTTCTGATATCTCCTCCGGCGCTCTCCCGCTCGCACTGGCCCTCCCGTGGCCCGTGGTGCCAGTACCTCTGCGAGCGATGGCTCTCGCAACGCATGGAAACCAGCAGTTCTTTCTGAGCAGCCCCTTGCTCGCGCGGTCAGGCGAATGCGGCAGCGCGTTCGGCCGAGCTGGCCGCGAGCCCGGACCGCTTCGTCGCATGGCAAGCAGTAGCAGGTATGGCTATGGACGACCAGCGGTCGTCGCTGAGTGGCCGGCGCTCACTCCTCAGGATTCAGCTGGGCGCAGGCGCGCTCGATTTGGCGCTCGCCGGCGGCGAAGTTCGGCTCATTGAGCAACTCCTCCGTATCGCCGTCGAACTTCAGGACGCCCTTGAAGAAGAAAGGCACCTGCCCGCGGATCGAGACGATCACCTGCCCGTCCGGGGTGATCCGGGTCTGGTCCGAGCCGACGTCCTTGACCCGGAAGCTCCCGAACTCGGAGGTGATGATTCCGGTGAGATTGACCGTGACGACCTCGAGCACCCCGCCGCCTTCGCGTGTGCGGGTTGTTACGTGGCCCGTCAGGTGGACGGTCGCCTCGACCCCGCACGCCTCGCTGAGGGCCTCGTCGACGAAGGTCTCATCGATGTCCTCGCGGACGATGGTGGGCGGGACGCCAGCAGCGGAGGCCGGCACAACCGCGGTGGCCAGCGCGGTGACGGCAACTACGGCGAGGCGGAGTCTCAGTCGTCCCATGACGCTGCTCCTCCATTCTGGGCATGAGCCCTATGTTGGGACCGAGCCCGGGGCCGGGCCCCGGGCCCCCGCCCCATGGGCGGCGATTGTCTCTACCCGCGTACTGGCCACGATATGCGCGGCCATCCAGCGATAACTGCCGCAATTTGCGACCTTCTGCATGCCGCTGATTTCGAGCACCGCGATCGAGCTTCGCTCCGGCCGGCAGGGCCGCCGTTCCGTGTCCGGCAGCCCGCCTGCCAGCAGCGAGCTTCAAGTGCGCCGCACGCGGCCCAACGCGAAGCGCGCCCGCCGACACCTCGGACCCGGTATGCGAACATCTGTTCGTGACCGCCCAAGGCAGCATCTACGCGCAGTTCAAGCGCGCCCTGAAGCGGCAGAACTTCATGCTGGCCTGGACGATGGCCGCCGAGCTGCCCAAGGTGCAGCTGGCGGACGGGTTGGAACTGCTGCTCCTCGCCCGAGACCTTGAGCCCGCGCGCTTCGACCGGGCCGTGCCCCGCTGGCACGCGCGGCTTTGCACCGAGCGGCAGTTGTCTAGCAGCGAGGCCCAGCTCGCGCTAGCGGCGTTGAACGCGCTGCCTGGGCCGGGGGCGGAGACCGCCGTTCAGTCTCTCGCGGCGTTGTGCGAGGCCCACGGTCTGGGGCGGGAGGTTCAGGTGCTCGAGGCCTGGCTTGCCGCTCGCGCAGCATGATGCCGCGGGGGCACGCCGTCGGAGAAGAGCGCTCAAAAGAGTCGACGCAGCAGGCTGCCGACGCCTTGAAGGAGGCCGCGCAGCAACCCGAAGACGCCGGCCAAGAGGCCACCTACTGCACGGCCGAGGCCGCGGAGAACTCCCATCTTCAACTCCTCTTCGAACTCGCGCGATTCCTGTACCCAGGACATCGCGGCTGCATCGTTACGAGGGCTTGAGGGCCTAGCCGACCTTCAGTCGCAACCTCCGCGTTGGACCGGCGCTGTTGCTTCTGCCTCAACAGCAGCGGCTAGTGGTCCGACTCTTCTCTGAACCCGACGGCGATTCGCGGTCGGGAGCATCCTGACCAATCGCCTCGCCCGTTAGAGCTTGGCAATCCCGGGCGGCACCCAGGTCCCGTCGAGCATCTCGGGCTTGGGCCAGTAGACGCGCAGGAAGAGATTGAACGAGCCCGCCGGCGCCGGCAGCCAGTTGGCTTCGCGTTCCACGCCGGGGGACTCATGCTGGAGGTAGATGTCCAGCGAGCCGTCGTCGTTGAACGCGAGCGGGTCGCGGTCGCCGATCGCGTAGCGGTCGATGGGGTTGTCGACGAAGAACTGGCGCTCGTTGTACATCGTGAGCGACCAGAACGCCTGCGCGGGCGGTGTCTCTCCCGGCGCGAAGCGCAGGACGTAGCGGTTGTCCCCGCTCAGCGGCTGGCCGTCTGCGTCCATCGTCGCGTGCGGGTAGATGGCGTCCGCATCGAGGTTCGCTCCGAGACCGAGGAGGGCGACCAGCGCGCGCTTGCCGTACTCCGTGCCAAAGGAGCCCAGGCCGCGGAACACCGCCCACCCATTGACCGGTGGGACCGCTTGTCGCGCCAGCTCCTTGAGCTTCGCCATCCCCGCCTTCACGCCCTCGTCGAGCTCGCCGACGATCTCGCGCGGCGGATCAAACGATCCAGGCGCGAGCCCGATAGCGGCGAAGCGCTCCATCGCGGGCGCGTCGGCCTCCGCGGGCGGGTTATCGACCAGCAGGGCGGCGAGCCGACCGAAGAACGTCGCCGCATCCATGGCCTCCAAGACGTCGGGCGGCGGCGCGGTCGTGTCGACCTCGTCCTCGACGTCCACGTCGGTCGGCGGCGAGTAGTCGCTCCCCCAGGCCGACAGCGGGGTCAGGGTTAGCCCGTCCTGGAAGCGATGCACGTCCTCGTAGTCGGCTTTGCCGTTGGTCTGCGTGCGCCCGATCATCCACACCATCGCGGTCGGCGAACGGATCTGCTGCACGTCGCCGGGCAACTCGCCGCTCCACCGCGGACCAACGATGGCGAACGCCTTCGCGTCCGCGCCGGTCGTGCGGGTTCCCGGCGAGCTGAACACGTCCGTCCAGCCGTCGAGCAGCGGCAGCAAGAAGTAGCGCTCGCCGCCGTCGGGATGAGCCAGCACCATCGGCTCGACCGACACGTCAATCCAGGCGATCGAATACAGCGTGTCGGCATTGGGGCTCACGACGTCGGTGAACGACGCATCGGGGAACTCGCGCAAATGCCCGATCTGGTTGACCGGCGCCTTAGCGCCCGCCGCCGGCTGCGCGACGTGGGTCAGCACCGCCCGCGTCAGATCCATCAACACCAACGGGTAGCCGAACAGGAACGCCTCGGCAGCGACCGTGCGTGTCTCCTCCGGTGCGACCTTAGTCACGCGTCCTCCAATCCGATCCATTCGCGGACGCCGATCATCCCCGCGCCCGGGGGGGCCCGCATCACCCGGAGCGGGTGATCCGAACCCAACGTGCTGGACGCAGCCTGTGCAACGCCCACAAGATGCGCACGCTCGGTCCCGCCCGCCCTGGCTGGCTGCTGCTGTCGATGCGACTGGGCACTGCACGCCCGTATAGCTGTAGCCCGCATCACCCTCGCCCCCGCAGCTGCACAGCCGGGCTCGTCGCCTCGCCGGGGGCGCGGTCGCGGCGCTCGCAAGCTGCCACTCGCCGAAATCGGCGGCACTAACGCTGTCGCTTCTCGCGCAATGCGATAGCGCGTCCAGGCGACTCGTCCGGTGCCGTCTGGGTGCGTTTCGTCCCGGCGCGTGGGCGGCCGCCATCGGCGTACTCCGTGCCAACCGCTGCTCGTTCTCTTTCCCTACGATGCGGCGCTAGTTCGGCATCAATCCGAGCTGGCCGAGCAGTTCGACTTGGTCGAAGTACAGGTGTTCCGAGGCGAGCTCGTCTCCGCGGACGTCGTAACTGGACATCCAGCGGAACTCGACATGTCGGCTCGTCGCTGGCACGTCGCCCGCGGGCGTACGTAGTACGCCGGTGTGTGTGCCGATGAACCGACCTTCGGCGGCGGCGACGGATCGCTCCGCGAAGACGCGGGAGAGCTCGAGACGTCCATCCGGAAACGCGTCCCAGAATGCCCCTAAGAAGCCGAGGACCTCCTCACGGCCGCGCATCGACGCGCCTGGTGCCGTCAACTCGGCGTCGTCACTCCACGGATCGGCCTCCGCGTGGCGTCCGTTGAATGCCTCGACATGCTGTTCGACGACCTCTCTTGCATCCGCCATCTGGCCGTACCTCCTGCTGGTTGCCGAGCTCCGATCTTCGCAGCGGTTAGGACCGGCGCAACAAGCGGCGTGCAGGTGATCTTCGCTGTCCTCGAGCCGCCTCACCGACGTCCCGTCTGATCGCCGGAGCCGCACGTTTCCGAGCGTGGACCCTTGCCGTGCGAAGCAGCGGCGACGGCCGAACGCGCGACCGGCGCCAGTTCGGCCCCGCGCGGTTCCGCGCGAGGCGCTCTCGCTCGTCGCGACAGGCAGGAGCCTGGTGGCTACCGCATACCGGCCCGACCCGGGAGTCGCCGGCTCGGGCGCCTTAGCCGGCCGCGAGCCTCAGACTCAGGGATTGGCTACGGAGGGCGATCCCGCCGCCGTGTCGGCCTTCATGGCCAGCGCGATACTCGCCCACACGATCACGATGCCCGTGGCCAGGAAGGCGAAGAACCCGAGCGGCGTCAGTCCGGCGATGCC
>JBKGUS010000579.1:0-4497 GCA_046462295.1 Thermoleophilaceae bacterium
CATTCGCGCGCAAGTCGGACTGGACGACCGCCTACCCGCTGCGCGCGAAGATCCTTGAGTACCTGCACGACTGCGCCCGGCGCTTCGGCGTCCAGCCCCACATCGAGCTCGAGTGCGAGCTGCTCGACGCGTCCTGGAACCGCGACCGCGGCCGCTGGGACATCGAGAGCTCGTCCGGCCCTCTCTCCGCCCGCGTGCTGGTGGCGGCGCCGGGACTGCTGAGCGAGCCGTGCGTACCCGAGCTCCCCGGCCTCGAGCGGTTCGAGGGCACCACCTTCCACACCGCGAGCTGGGACCACGACCATGACCTGACCGGCCGCCGCGTCGCAGTGATCGGCACCGGCGCCACAGCGGTGCAGGTGGTGCCGAGCATCCGCGAGCGCGTGAGCCGGCTGTTCGTGTTCCAGCGCACGCCGGGATGGGTGATCCCGCACGTCGACCATCCCGTCGGGCCGCGACTGCGCGCACTGTACGAACGCGCCCCCGCCGTGCAGCGCATGGTGCGGGCCACGATCTGGGGCCTGCACGAGCTGCTCGTACCGGGCATGGCGCGCGACCCGCGGCTCCTCAAGGGCCACGAGCTCCTCGCCAGGGCGAACATGCGGCGCAGCATCGACGACCCCGAGCTACGCCGCCGCCTGACGCCCGACTACGCGATCGGCTGCAAGCGCATCCTGCTGTCGAGCGAGTGGTATCCGGCGATCACTTCGCCGAACGTCGAGCTCGTCACGTCCGGAATCCGCGAGGTGCGCGAGGACTCGATCGTCGACGGCGACGGCCGGGAGCACGAGCTCGACACGATCGTGTTCGCCACCGGCTTCGTGCCGAGCGACCCGCCGATCGCGCGCCGGCTGTGGGGACGCGAGGGCCGCACGCTGTCCGAGACCTGGCAGGGAAGCCCGCAGGCGTACCTCGGCACGACGGTCAGCGGCTTCCCGAACATGTTCCTCGTCTACGGACCGAACACCAACCTTGGGCACAGCTCGATCGTGTACATGCTCGAGTCCCAGATGACCTACGTGATGAGCGCACTCGACGCGATGGACGAGCGCGGCGCAGCGTGCGTCGAAGTGCGGCCGCAGGTGCAGGACGCGTTCAACGCGGAGATGCAGGAGCGGCTGCAGCGATCGGTCTGGAACAGCGGCTGCAGCAGCTGGTACCTCGACCGAAACGGCCGCAACTCGACTCAGTGGCCGGGCTTCACGTTCGAGTACCGGCGCCGGACGCGCCGGTTCGAGGCGGCCGACTACCAGATGTCGCCGCCGGTGCCGGCCGCCGCGGTAGCAGCCGTCTAGAGACCGAGCTCGCCGACGCCCCGCTCGTGCCAGCCGAGGTGGTGGGCCAGCTCGTGGCGAAGGGTGCGCTCGACCTGGGCGCGGAGCAGGTCCGGGTCCCAGCCGAAGTCGCGCTCGAGGGTGTCCTGGTAGAGGACGATGCGGTCGGGATAGTCGTCGCGGGCGACGGTGTCGCCGAAGTAGTGGCCGTAGGCGCGGTTCTCGGCGCCGAGCTGGGACACGACCACGGGCGTGCGGTCGAGCAGCTCCTGGAACTCGGGCGGGAGGTTGTCGATGGCGTCGGCGACGAGGACGTCGAAGTCGCTCACGCCGGCCCGGAGGCCGGGCTCGCGGGCGAGCTCTTCGCTGCGCTTGACGAGGCGCTCGAACTCGGCGTCGGGCATGGAGTCGCTGCCGCTGAGGGCGACGAAGGCCCAGGCAGTGAGAAGCGCGAGCGCGACGGCGGAGCCGACGATGATGGCCATCTCCTCCGCGCCGGACAGGGAGGGCGGGTTGAGGAACAGCAGGAGGAGGCCGACGGCGAAGAGCGCGGCGAGGCCTGCCTTGATGGGTCCGCGGAAGGCGTCGAGCACGTACATCAGAGTACGCACGAGGGCGAGCGGCGCCAGGTGGATGGCCGGGCGTCGCGCTGTGCCGAGCGGGCGCTCGGCGCATGCCCGACGACGCGCTCTGCCGAGCGGGCACCCGGCTACGGCGCACACGGCCGAGGCGCGACGAGCGGCGCTCGGGCCGCCGGGCCCTACTCCTCGTCGCCCGAGTCCGGATCCTCCGCGCCCGCCGCGTCGGGGTTGCCGGTGGCGGTCTCCTCCTCCCCGGGCACGCCGGGCGACCGCTTCGCCTCGTCGCGCGCGTCGCCGCCCGCGTCGTCCGGCACCTGATCGGGCGGGGCCTCCTCGGGCCGCTGGTCAGACTCCTCGCGCGGGGTCTCCATCACGGGCCGCCCTCCTCGGCGAGCATCTCCTCGTCCGCTTCGGCGCCGGCCACGGGCTCCTGCTCCTCGTCCGCGTCGGGCTGCGCGCCGGGGACGCTCGGATCCTGCTCCTTGGCCTCCCACTCCTTGCGCGCTTCGTCGATGTGCTCGCCGAGGCGATCCGAGTCGTGATCCATCCGCTCGGCGTCGTGCTCCATCTCTTCTGCCTGCTCGTCGTGCTCCACGGAGGGTGTGTACCCGCTGGCCCTCGGGCTACTCGCGCGGCAACCGCACCCGAACCTCACCGCCTGCCGGGTCGACCCGGGCGGTCCAGCGGTCCACTCGCGAGCGACTCCAATCTGGAGGACCGGTCGCCCTCCGGTCGAATGACCGCGCCATGATGAAGGAGTTCCGCGAGTTCATCCTGCGAGGCAGCCTCGTCGACCTGGCGGTCGCCGTGGTGATCGGCACGGCTTCACGGCGCTCGTCACCTCGATGGTCGAGGACCTGTTCACACCGCTGATCGCGGCAATCGGCGGCGAGCCGGACTTCTCGGCGCTAAGCTTCACGATCAACGGAAGCGAGTTCCGCTACGGCGACTTCATCAACGCGCTGATCGCGTTCCTGATCGTCGCCACGGTGCTGTTCTTCTTCGTGATCAAGCCGGTGAACACGCTGCTGTCGAGGCTGCGGACGGAGCCCCCGGTGGCCGAGGAGACGCACCAGTGCCCCGAGTGCATGAGCGAGATCCCGATGGCGGCGAAGCGCTGCGCGTTCTGCACGACGCAGGTCGCGGCGGCCCGCTAGGGCCCGGCCTCGATCGCCGCCTCGACCTCGGCGCGGGTGGGCTGCCGGCCGAAGCTCGTGAGGAACCAGGTGGCGCCGGCTTCGGCCCACGGAGCCGGATCGGTGCCCGCTTCGCCTTCGGCCACTAGGTCGAAAGGGCCGTCGACCTCCCGCATCGCATCGATCTCACCGGCCAGCTCCGCAAGCGCCTCGGGGCCGGGAAGGTCGATCGGGAATAGGCCGTCGTAACGGGCAGCACGCCGAAGCGGCTTGCGCTTCGGCCACCTAGCCGCCGCCCAGATCGGGATGCGCGGCCGCTGCACCGGGCGCGGCTCGAAATCGCCGTCCCAGTAGGAGAGGAGGCGGTCGAGGCCGTCGTCGAGGAGCTTCGCCCGCGCCTTCTGGTCGCCCTCCTCGCCGAAGCGAGCGGGATCGAACTCGCCGGTGACCTCGCTGCCGAGACCGACGCCGAGGATCAAGCGTCCCTTGCTGAGACGATCGAGTGTGACCGTCTCACGGGCGAGCTGATGAGGGCGTCGGCGAGGGACCGGGGTGACGAGAGGGCCGATGACCACCCGCTCGGTCCGCATGGCGACGGCGGCGAGGGTGACCCAGGGATCGGCGAGAGCCTTGACGGGCTCGGCGTAGGCCACGTGGTCCCAGACGAAGAAGCCCTCCCAACCCTTGCGCTCGGCCTTGGCGGCGAGCTCGGCGACGAGGGCGGGCTCGGAAAGCTCCTCGAAAGGAGCGACGAAGATGCCGCGGCGAGCCCCCACGCGCCTCACTCGCTCGGCATGAGGATCCAGAGGGCGATGTAGGCGAGGATCTGAGGACCCGGAAGAAGCATCGAGGCGATGAACACCAGGCGGGCGACGTTGGGACTGACGCCGAACCGATCGGCAAGCCCCGCGAGCACGCCCGCAAGAACACGCCCCTGCCGGGGCCGAACAAGTCCACGCTCTGCCATACCCATGCCTATGATCATGACTGATCGGAGGGGTGCCGGAGCGGTTGAACGGGGCGGTCTCGAAAACCGTTGTACCCCATTTGGGGTACCGTGGGTTCGAATCCCACCCCCTCCGTTAGGCAACGGCGCGGGAGTCATGGTCAGGATCGCGTCGTGGTGAGAGAGCTGGATGCGTGGGAAAGCGGGCGTCTGCTCATAGCTGCGCCGGGCTCCTGGTTGTCGTCCCGAGTAGGCGTCTGCCGAAGGTCGTCTGAGACGGCCGCTCGTCACGCGGAGCGGCAGCTCCGCAGGACCGGGCGGCGCGGATCGGGGTGCCGTATTGTGGGTTGTGTTCGGGCGGTGTAGGGCGTGGCGGTTTACGATCGTGGTGTCGTGTCGACGCTCGTGATCCGCCTGCTGGGGCCGCCGGAGATCGAGCGCGACGGCGTGGTTGTCGCTCCGCCGCGTGGCCACAAGGCGTGGGCCGTGCTGGCCTACGTGGTCCTGGCAGAGCGACCGTGTCGTGCGGCAAGCGTGCGATGCACGCCGTCGAGCACCGA
>JBKGUS010000580.1:0-3790 GCA_046462295.1 Thermoleophilaceae bacterium
TGGTGCGCGCCCCCGCGAGGTCTGGCCGCAGGCAGATCTGGGCTGACCTTCATGGCGAGATGGCCGAGGACTTCGACGAGCTGCCCGAGGACTTCGAGCCGTACTCGTGAGGAAGCTCCTCGTCGACACGAACGTGATCGTCTGGCTGCTGCTCGGCGATCGGGCCCAGGTAAGCGAGGCCGCGCGCGTTGCGCTCGAGGACGAGCGCAACAGGGTCGCGGTTAGCGCCGTCACGGTCTGGGAGATCGCGATCAAGCGCTCGCTCGGGAGACTCACGATCGAGGACCGGTGGGCAAGGACGCTCACGAGGCTGGGCTTCGATGCGCTGCCGGTCAGCTCGATTCACGCCGAAGCGGTCGAGCACCTTCCCTGGCACCACCGAGACCTCTTCGACCGCCTCCTGGTCGCGCAGGCGAGCGCCGAGGGGTTCGAGCTCGTGAGCGCCGATCCCCGGCTGGCCGCCTACGGCGTCGGCGTCGTCTGGTGACCTCCTACGCCTCGCCTCGGGCGGCCGCGGCTGCGAGCGCCTCCGGCGCGTCGGCCGTCGCTGAGACGGGCGCGGCCCGCCCCGGCGTCAGTAGCGCCAGCACCGCTCCGCCCGCCAGCACCACCACCGCGATCGGCAGCGCCGCCTTCACGCCGTCCGTGAACGCCTCCGGGCTCTCGTAGCCGCCCGTCGCGGCGAACACCGAAGCGAGCACCGCCACTCCCAGCACCGCGCCCACCTCGCGAATCGCGTTGGTCGCGCCCGACGCCTTGCCGGCGTCACGCGGGCGCACGGCCGCGAGCACCGCCTCGGGCGCCGTCGGGAAGACCAGCGCCATCCCGATCCCGGTGATCGAGAACGGCGCGATCAGCTCCGCGAACGGCGTGGCCGGCTCGATCACCTGCGCCATCCAGGCCAGGCCGATGGCCTGCATGACCAACCCGACGGCCATCACGGGCCGGGTCCCCAGCCGTGTGGCCAGCACTCCGGCCAGCGGCGCCACGACCATTGGCATCGCCGTCCACGGCAATGTCCGGGCGCCGGCCTCGAAGGGGCCGAACCCCTGCGCCGTCTGGAAGTACTGGCTCATCAGGAAGATCGCCCCGAAGGCGCCGAAGAACATCGCGAACGACAGCCCGTTCGCGGCGCTGAACGCCTGCGAGCGGAAGAACCGCATCGGCAGCATCGGCGCGGGGGTGCGGCGCTCCCGCGCCACGAACCCCGCCAGCAGCGCGAGTCCCGCACCGAGCGACACCAGTACCGCGGCGCTGGTCCAGCCGAGCGCCTCGCCGCGGATGATCCCGAAGGTCAGCGCGAACAGGCCAGCGCTCGCCAGCGAGACACCCGGCAGGTCCAGCTCGCGATCCGGACCATGCGACTCGGTGAGCACCCGCGCCGCGAGCGGGATCATCGCGAGGCCGATCGGGACGTTCGCCCAGAAGATCCACTGCCAAGCGATGCCCTCCACGACCGCGCCGCCCACGAACGGCCCGATCGCCACGCCGAGCCCGCTGATCCCGCCCCAGATGCCGAGCGCGGCGGCGCGCCGGTCGGGCGGGAACGCCTCGCTGATGAGCGTGAGAGTGAGCGGGGTGACGATCGCGGCGCCGAGTCCTTGCAGCGCACGCGCGGCGACCAGCGCGTCGATGGACGGGGCAACCGCGGCCAGCGCGCTGGCGGCGGTGAAGAGGCCGACGCCGGCCACGAACATGCGCTTGCGCCCGAATCGGTCGCCCAGCGCCGCCCCGGTGATGAGGAGCACTGCGAACGCGAGCGTGTACGCGTTCACCGTCCACTCGAGCGACTCGATCGAGCCACCCAGGTCCAGGCGGATCGAATGGAGGGCGACGCCGACGACCAGGCTGTCCAGCGCCGTCATGAACAGCGCCGCGCCCGTGATCAGGAGAGTCCAACGTTGAGAGTTCATGTCGGCGACCGTACGGCCGCGGCCACGACCTCCGCGTCAGGGAGCTCCCTGAACCACGTCCCTGATCTCTCCGCCCGCGCTCCTAGGACCGGTCGGCAGGCAGTCCGACGGCGGCCACCACGGCCGCCAACAGGAGTACGCCGACGCAGACGCCGAAGCCGATCCGCGCGGCCAGGTCGAAGGCGTCGTCGACTCGCGCGATCAGCTGGTCGCGAAGCGGTTGCGATACTCCGTCGACGACGTCGCGCGCCTCTTCGATCGATTGCGTCGCGCGCTCGCGGCGGGATCCCGACAGTCGGGCGAGCTTCTCGTCGATCTGGTTGCTGTAGACGCTTGCGAAGACGGTGCCGATGATCGCCACGCCGAGCGCTCCCCCCACCTGGCGGGCCAGCTGGTTGACGGCGCCGCCGTCGCCTACCTTCTCGTCTCCAAGGTCGTTCATGATCACCGCGGTCGCGGGCGCCACCACCAGCGCGATCAGCAAGCCAATCAGCGCGGCGCCGACGAGCACGACCGCGACGCTCGTGGTCCTCGCAAGCAGAAGGAACAAAGCGGTCGAGGCGGCCAGCGCCAGGAGGCCACCGCCGATCGTCCGGCGGGCGCCAAGGGCCGCGAAGAGGCGCGCGTTGTAGCGGGCGCCGATGGCCGTTCCCACGCCGAGCGGCATCAGCAGAAGCCCCGTCGCCACCACGGAGCGGTCGTGCACGTACTGCAGGTACTGCGGCAGCAGGAACATCGTTCCCATGAAGGCGATGTAGACGCTCAGGATCGTCACGGCGCCCGCCGCGACCGCCGGGCGGGCGAGCACACCGACGTCGAACAGCGGATGGCGGCGCCGCAGCTCCGAGCGCACGAACACCACGCCGGCCAGCAGCCCGATCGACCCGCTGGCGATCACCTCCGGGCTGCTCCACCCGGCATCGGGCCCCTCGATCAGCGCGAAGACCACGCCACCGAGCGAGACGATCGAGAGCGACGCGCCGAGCAGGTCGAGCGGCGGGGTGCCGGGTCGGGTCGACTCCGGGAGCACAGCCAGGCCGGCGGGCACCACGACGAGCGCCACCGGCACATTGATCAGGAAGACAGCCTCCCAGCCCACCTCGTGGACGAGGACCCCGCCGAGCACCGGACCGAGCACGAGCCCGGCCCCCGCGACCGCCGCCCACACGCCGAGCGCCTGGGCCCGCTCCTCGGGCGGGAACATCACGGCGATCAGCGACAGCGCCGGTGGCAGCACACACGCCGCTGAGGCGCCCATCAACGCCCGGGCACCGATCAGCGCCTCCGGGGACGGCGATAGCGCGCACAGCACGGAGGCGGCGCCGAACGCTGCCATCCCGGTGAGGAAGACCCGCTTGCGCCCGAAGCGATCGGCCAGCCCGCTGCCGACGAGCAGGAGCCCGGCAAGTGCCACGAGGAAGCCGTCGAGCACCCACTGGAGCTCGCCGACGCCGGCGTTCAGGGCCTCGGAGATGTCGGGCAGCGCGACGTTGACGACCGTCATGTCGACGGCGCTGATGAACATCGCTCCGCAGAGGACCAGTAGGCCCTGGCGCCGCCGCTCGTGCGGGACGACGGCGCCGACCGGCAGGCGATGAACGAAGTGCGGGAACTCGATGGGGAGAAGCTATCCCGCGGAGGGGGCGCTCACGTCCCTGATCTGCGCGCGCCGGTAGCGCACGATCGTCACCACGAGCAGTACGAGGACAGCGACCGGGAAGGGCGCGATCACCGCCACCGGGATGTCCAGGCCGGCCTTGATCAGCAGCGCCAGGCCGGCGCCGATCAGCACCACCGCGAGCGTCGTGCGCAGCACCGCGGGCTCCACCCGCACCGACCAGTGGCTCCCGAGCCACACGCCCGGGACCGAGCCGAGC
>JBKGUS010000581.1:0-13054 GCA_046462295.1 Thermoleophilaceae bacterium
TGCGCACCCACCAGCAGCAACGACAGATGCGCCTGGATCTCACCGTCCGACTGAATCTGGACGAGCCCTGCCACCGTCCCGTCGTCAACCGCCACCAAGGCCGTGCAGCCCGGTGCGGTCAGTGCGCGGAAGGTGCGCTCCGGATCGGTATAGGTCTCCCATGCCTCTGCGGCGAACAGCTCGATCGCGTCATCGAGGTGCTCGCGGTCGAAGGTCACAAGGCCTGGCTCGTGTCCAGCGCCGTCACTCATTTCGCCACGCCTACTCATTCCTTGGTCATGGGCGTCATACCGCGAGCCCGCCGTCCACCGGGATGTCGGCGCCCGTGACCGCGCCTCCGCCTGGACCGGCGAGCCAGGCGATCATCGCGGCCACCTCGTCGGGCTCTAGGAGCCGTTCCACGAGCTGCTGCTCCGCGAACGCCTCGGCGGACGGCAGGCCGTAGAGCCTGGCGCTCTCGGCGAGGATCGGCGTGCGCGTCGAGCCGGGGCTCACGGCGTTGGCCGTCACGCCGGTCGCGCGGAGCTCGCCGGCGAGGCCGCGGACGAGGCCGCTGACGCCGGCCTTCGACCCGCAGTAGGCCGACAGCAGCGACAGCCCACGGGTCGCGGCGGTCGAGGAGACCGCGATGAAGCGGCCGCGGCGGGGCTCGGGCTGCGCGAGCAGGGCCGGGATCGTGGCGCGCGCGGTCGCGACGACGCCGTGGAGGTTGACGGAGAGGACCGCGTCGACCTGCTGGGCCGGCATCTCCCAGAGGGGGACGCCGCCGGCGATCACGCCGGCGGCGGCGATCGCGGCGTCGAGGCCGCCGTGCTGCTCGCGGATCTCGGCCACGACCTGTTCGAGCGCGGCGGCGTCGGTCACGTCGGCCCGCACGACGCTGATCCCGTCACCGGCGAGCGACTCGAGCTCCGCCGGGGTCGCCATCGCATACGGGAGCCGGGCATCGTCGCGGGCGCGGTCGAGCGCGACCACGACCCATCCCTCGGCGGCGAGGCGGCGGGCGGTGGCGGCACCGATTCCCCGTGCGGCCCCGGTGACCAGCGCCACCGGGTTCAGGCGGCCGTCGCCCACGCGTCCACGGCGTCGACCAAGTGGGCGACCTCCTCCCGGAGCCGCAGGCGCCCTTCCTGTGCAGAGGCGCCGGCGGGATCGCCCAGCACGCCGCTCGGGCTCACCGCGCGCATGCCGTCCGTGACGAGGCGGGGCATGAGCTCGTCCACGGGCCGCGTAGCGCCCGCCGTTGCGCGCTCGAGTCGCACCCGCCCGGGCGCGAGCGCGAGCATGAGCGAGGTCTCCACTCGCCCGGCGTGTTCGCCCTCGGACCAGTGGGGGGACCAAGCGTGCACGTCGCGTCCCTCGGCGCGCAGCCGGAGCTCGGCGCTGTGCAGGGCCTCCCGGTTGCCGCCGTGCGCGCACACGAAAAGCACGCGCGCGAACGTGGCGGACGCGGATCGCACCAGCTCGACGAGGACACGCTCGAGGGCCTCCCCGCCGATCGACAGCGTGCCGGCGAAGCCCGCGTGCTCGCCGCTCGATCCGTAGGCCAGGGGAGGCGCCGCGACCACCGCGGGGCGCGCCGCCGCCAGCCCCTCGACGAGCGCTGCGGCGATCTCGGTGTCGGTCGACAGGGGCAGGTGGGGCCCGTGCTGCTCGGTGGCGCCCAACGGCAGCGCGAGGACCCGGCCGCGCGCCGCGCGCTCGGCCTCGGGCCAGGCGAGGTCTGAGAGCGTACCTCCCATGCGCCCGGCTTCCTAGGCGACCTCTCCCTGCAGGGCGGACGCCGGCGCCTTCGGGCCCCGTGCGAAACCCGGCGGGACGACCACGTCCCCGGGCACCAGCTCGTGGATGGAGGTGCGGCCCAGGCCGGCGAGCGTCTCCTCGATGCCGGCGCGGAGGATGTCGAGCACGTTGCGCACGCCGGCTTCGCCCCCGGCTGCCAGGCCCCAAAGGTAGGCTCGCCCGATCAACACGGCGCGGGCGCCGAGGGCGAGTGCCTTGATCACGTCGCTGCCGCGCCGGATGCCGCCGTCGAGCAGCACCTCGACCTCGCTCCCGACCGCGTCGACCACGGCGGGCAGCGCCCGGATCGAGGCCGGTGTGCCGTCGAGGTTGTTCCCGCCGTGGTTGGACACCGAGATCGCGTCCGCGCCGATCGCGACGGCGTGGCGCGCGTCGTCGGGGTGCATGACGCCCTTGACGAGGAACGGCCCGCCCCACTGCTCGCGCATCCAGGCAACGTCGTCCCAGGTCGGAGGTGGCGTAGTCATCCACTCGCCATAGGCGCCGAAGAACGCCGGCGCCTCGCCACGGGGCGGCGCGAGGTTCGGCACCGTGAGGTCCGGCAGGCCGCCGCCGCGCAGGAACGAGAGCAGCCAGGACGGGTGCCGTGCGGCCTCGGGCCCGAGGCGGAGCATCGTCCGCGTGTCGAGGCGCTCGGGGATTGCGGGGCTGCCGCGGTCGCGGCGGTGACAGAACGTCCAGTCGAGCGTCACGATCAGGCCCTTGGCGCCCGCCGCCCGGGCGCGGTCCAGGGTCTCCGCCATCCGCTCGGGCGTGCCCATCCAGTAGGTCTGGAAGAACGTCTTGCGGTTGGCCGCCAGGACCTCCTCGACGGGCTTGCTCGCGAACGCCCCGACGCTCATGGCCGTGCCGGCCGCGGCGGCCGCCCGGGCGACCGCGAGTTCGCCCTCCGGGTGCACCGCCTGGACGCCGGTGGGCGAGATGGCCACGGGCAGCGCCAGCTCCTGGCCCAACACGGTCGTCGTCAAATCCTGCGCGCTACACCCTGTCGCGATCCGCGGTATGAACCCGAGTTCACGGAACGCGCGGACGTTGTCCTCGACCGTGACGCCCTCCTCTGCTCCCGCGATCACCGCGGAGTAGACCGACGGGGGGAGTCGCCGTCTCGCCCGCCGCTGCGCCTCGGCGATCGACTCGAACCAGTCCCGGGTGCTAGCCACGCAGCACCTCGAGCCCTGCCACCGGGCTCTCGTCGCACGCGCGTTCCGGGGGAGATCCGTCGCTCCGCCCCGGGCCGAGCCCGCGGCCTCGCGCAAGGCGCCGTCGCGAATGGTCCACGGACGGCCTCGGCGCCGGTCTTCCGTCCCGTGCTGCGAGGGCCTCCTCACCGTGGCCGAGCGCGCACTCCGGGTCGGGGCCCGCGAGCGGCAGGCCGGTGAAGAACTTCGCCGCCATGCACCCGCCGCGGCAGGAGTCGTAGAACGTGCAGCCGCCGCACGGCCCTGGCTCCTGCGGGCGGCGCAGCTCGAGGAAGAGCTCCGACTCGCGCCACACGCGTGTGAACCCGCCCGGCTCGCGCACGTTGCCGGCCCGGAAGGCCTCGTGGATCGCGAACGGGCAGGCATACACGTCGCCGATCGGATCGATGAGGCACACCACGCGACCCGCCCCGCACAGCCCCAGTCCGGGCAGCTGCTGCCCGTACGCCGAGAGGTGGAAGAAGGAGTCGCCGGTGAGCACCTCCTCGCCGCGTTCCAGCAGCCATTCGTACACCTGCCGCTGCTGGTCGGCGGTGGGATGCAGCTCGTCCCAGGTGTCGGCCCCCCGGCCCGACGGCCGTAGCCGCGTCAAACGCAGCTGTGCCTCGTGGCGGTCCGCAATCGCCTTGAACGTGTCGAGCTGACCGGCATTCTCGCGCGTCACCACCACCGACAGCTTGAAGCCGCGGAAGCCCGCCGCCGCAAGCCGCTCCATCGCCCGGATCGCGGTGGCGTAGGAGCCGACGCCCCGCACGCGGTCGTTGACCTCCGGCGTGGCGCCGTCGAGCGAGACCTGCACGTCGACGTAGTCGCTGGCGGCGAGACGCGCGGCCACGGCCGGCGTGATCCGACTCCCGTTGGTCGAGAACTTCACGCCGACCTGATGCGCCGTCGCGTAGTCGACCAGCACCCAGAAGTCGCTGCGCACGGTCGGCTCCCCACCGCCGATGTTCACGTAGAACACCTGCAGCCGCTGCAGCTCGTCGACGATCGCCATGCACTCCTCGGTGGTCAGCTCGCGCGGGTCGCGCCGCCCCGAGCTCGACAGGCAGTGCACGCACGCCAGGTTGCACGCGTAGGTCAACTCCCAGGTCAGGCAGATTGGGGCGTCCAGGCCCTCCTCGAAGTGCTCGACCAGCGGCTTGGCCGGTGCCGCGGCGGCGGTCATGCGTCCTCCCGCGTACGGATCATGCCGCCCTCGGCGAGTGCCGCGAGCGCCCTGGCATAGCGCGGCAGCTCACCGGCGTCGATGCCCGCGGCCAGGCAGGCCTCGCGCGCGCTCGGGTGCTCGCCGAGCCCGCGCACCACGTCGAGCAGCATGCGGCTCTTGAGGAAGCTCAACCGCCGGGTGCCGAAGTTGTATGCGAGCGCGCCGAAGGGCTCCGGGCGCAACGAAACCCGCGGATCGAGCGACCAGGCCGCGTCGAGATCGATGCTCGCCGGCGACACGACGCCGCAGACCTAGTAGACGCCGCACATGCCGTCGATCGATACGTCCTCGACGAGCAGATCCTCGACGATGAGCTCCTCCTGCGCGTCCGCCGGCTCGACCGGGTCTGATGTCTCCTCGGCCTCGGGCGACAGGGGGCCCGGCACGGTCTTGTCTGGCATCGTCTGTCCTCCGTTCTCGCTACCAGCTGACCCAGCTGGGTACTCATAGCAAGTATCGACACTCAGTGCCAAATCAAGCGACAGCCGGCAAGGCCACTCCCGGTCGCCCGCGCACGACCTCCCGCGACGAGGTCCAGCGCGTCGCGCTGGCACTGTTCGCCGAGCGGGGCTTCGAGGCCACCACGCTCGACGACATCGCCGCCGCCCTGGGCGTGAGCCGCCGGACGCTGTTTCGCTACTACCCCTCCAAGAACGACATCGTCTGGGCCGAGTTCAGCGATCATCTCGCCGGCCTCCGCGAGCGGCTCTCGCGCGCCTCGGCCGACGAGCCGTTGATGGACGTGCTGCGCCGGGCGGTCGTGGCCTTCAACGACTACGGCGCCGACGAGCTGCCCGAGCTGCGCATCCGAATGGCGCTCATCACGTCGGTGCCGGCCCTCCAAGGCCACTCCATGTTGCGCTACCGGGACTGGTGCGAGGTGATCGCCGAGTTCGTCGCCGCCCGCCTGGGCTGCGACGTCGAGGACCACGTTCCGCAGGTCATCGCCAACGCGGCCCTCGGCACCGCCATGGCCACCTATCGGCACTGGATCACGCACCCGGAGGTGGACCTGCTGAGTGAGCTCGACGAGGCGTTCCGCCTACTGGCCGGCGGGTTCGACGAGGGCCTGCTTCGCGGACGGCCGTGATGTCGCGCCCGCGCTTCACGCTCGACGTGACGGCCCGGCGCTCGCGCGACGGCCTGGTGGTCGCGGGCGGCAGCCCGGCGCGGCTCTTGCGACTCTCGCCCGCAGGCCGCGACGTCCTGGACGCCGCGCTGTCCGGCATGCCCGGCCGGAGCCGGGCCGCGAAGCGGATGATCGAGCGCCTCGTCGCGGCGGGGCTGCTGCATCCGCTCGGCGGAGCGGAATCCGTCCCCGCGGGCCGCGTCTCGTTCGTCGTGCCAGTCCGCGACGGCGCCCACTGGCTGCGGCCGCTGGTCGC
This sequence comes from Thermoleophilaceae bacterium, assembly GCA_046462295.1. Lineage (GTDB taxonomy): Bacteria > Actinomycetota > Thermoleophilia > Solirubrobacterales > Thermoleophilaceae > JACVRW01. The sequence continues at coordinate 5,598 of JBKGUS010000581.1, forward strand.
CGCCCTAGCACCCGAGGGCCAGGTGATCGTCGTCGACGACGGCTCACGAGACGGCTCGCCCGCGATCGCGCGAGCCGAGGGTGCGCGGGTCCTGGCAAACGGCGGGCCGCCGGGCCCGTCCGGCGCGCGCAACACCGGGCTCGCGGCGGCGGGCACCGAGCTGGTCGCGTTCGTGGACAGCGACGTCCGCCCGCGGGCCGGATGGCTGGCGCACCTCGTGCCGCTGTTCGCCGATCCGCGGCTGGCGGTGGCGGCTCCCCGCGTGACGAGCGCCGCCGGGCCCTCGCTGGTGGAGCGCTACGAGCGGAGCAGCTCGCCACTCGACCTCGGTGCGCACCCGGGCGTCGTCGGCCCGGGCCGGCGTGTGCCGTACGTGCCTTCGGCCGCGCTGGTGGCGCGCCGCGCCGCGCTCGTCGAGGTCGGCGGCTTCGACGAGGACCTCGCGATCGGCGAGGACGTGGATCTGGTCTGGAGGGTCATCAAGCGGGGATGGACCGTGCGTTACGCGCCCCAGAGCGTCGTCGAGCACCGTCCGCGGCGGTCGCTGGTCGGGCTCCTGCGGCAGCGGTATACGTACGGCCGCTCCGCGGCCTTGCTCGAGCGCCGGCACCCGCGCTGCGCCAGCGCGCTTCAGCTCACCCCGCAGACGGCCGTGATCTGGCTCGCCGCCGCAGCGCTCGGTCCGGCGGCCGCGGCCGGCGCCGTCGCGGCGTCGACGCTCCGCGCCTTGCTCTCGACCGGCGGGAGCTTCGGGGCGAGGGAAGTGGCGGCGCTTGCCGCGGGTGGGCACCTGCGGGCGGGACGGCACCTTGCGCGCGTCCTGATCCGTGAATGGCTGCCCGGCGCCGCGCTCGCATGCCTCGTATCGAGCCGCGCCCGCCGCCTCGCGCTGGTCGCGCTCGCGGTGGATGGGGTGGCGAGCCGCTCCGCCGAGGACCGGCTCAATCCCTTCGTCCACGTCGCCCTCCGTGCCCTCGAAACCGCCGCCTACAGCGCCGGCGTGTGGCGCGGCGTCATCGGCGAGCGCTCGCTGGGCGCGGTCAGCGTGCGAGGGATGGCAGGGGCCGCAGGCCCCGACACCGCCCGCTGAGCGCCCCGCGCCTCTCCCGGCTCAGCTTCTTGCACTCGTTGTCAAAAGGTGCTGCACACAGTGGCTGGCGGCGGCCCCGTGCGCGCGATACAAGACTGCGGCTAGGAGGGGCATGGCCGCTCTGACAGAGAGCTCTCGGACCACCGTGGCGGCCGGGCATCGTCCGCGACAGAAGAAAGCTGGGAGGACCGAAGGAGTCGCACTGATGCACCGTGGCAAGCCTTTCGTTCTGTTGCTCATGCTGTTGCTGGCGCTGACGCCGGCGGCGTGTGGCGGAGATGACGACGACGGCCAAGGCGGCACAGGGGGCGTGGAGGACGCACCGCCGCCGCAGAGGGGTGGGGAGATCACGGTCCTCGAGGAGCTGGGCTTCGCTGGAGCGTGGCCGTCCGGGCTCGACCCGGCCACCAACGTGAACGGCGTGGCGAACCAGCCCTACATGAACTCGATCTACGGCCAGCTGATCAGGCTCGAGGGCGAGGAGATGGTCGGCGAGCTGGCCGAGGCCTACGAGCTGTCCGAGGACGGCAAGACCTTCACGATCAAGCTCCGTGACGGCGTGGTGTTCTCCGACGGCACGGAGTTCAACGCCGAGGCCGTGAAGTGGAACTTCGAGCGCTCGCTGGCCTCGCCCTGCACCTGCAACCCGAAGCGCAACTGGCCGCCGATGGAGTCGCCGGCCATCACCACGCCGGACGACCGCACCGTCCAGCTGCATTTCAAGGCGCCCTACGCCGCGGTCGCGCGCTCGTTCATGGCCGCGAACGTGAACTGGATCGCCTCGCCCACGGCGTTCAGGAAGATGGGGGAGCGGGAGTTCAAACTCAAGCCGGTCGGCGCCGGCCCGTTCAAGGTCGTGAGCAACCGGCCGAGCTCGGAGCTGGTCGTCGAGCGCAACCCGCGCTATTTCCGCAAGGACCGGCCGTACCTCGACCGGATCACGTTCAAGTCGATCGGCGGCGACCAGGCCGCCTTCCAGGCGATCCTGGCCGGCCAGGCCGACGCCTACGAGGGCGTCTCGACGCCGGCGATCATCGACCAGATGGCGGCGCAGGACGACCTGACGGTGACCCAGATGCTCTCGACGTCGCCGTACGTCGTCCAGCTCAACACGACCAGGCCGCCCTTCGACAACCAGAAGGCGCGCGAGGCGATCTACCACGCCACCGATGTCGAAGCGATCGGCTCGGGCCTGTTCAAGGACAAGTACCCCGTCGTCCAGTCCTTCACGGGCCCGGGCGGCCTCTTCTACAGCCCCGACGTTCCCGACTACCGGACCTACGACCTGGAGAAAGCCAAGCAGCTCGTCCAGGAGCTGGGCGGCCTCGAGGTAAAGCTCGGAACGATCAACGTCCTGGTCGCTAGGCAGACCACCGAGGCGCTGCAGAGCCAGTGGGAGAAGGCGGGCATCAAGACGACGATCGAGTCGTATGACCTGGCGCGGCTCATCGAGGAGTTCGCCGGACCGTGGGAGGCCATGCTCCAGACCGCGGGCGCATGGGACCCCGCCACGGGCGTCAGCGTGGAGTTCCGGTTCGGCTCGGAGTCGCCCTTCACCGGGGTGAAGGACCCGGAGCTCGACCGACTCATGGAGCAGGCGGCCGGCGAGCTGGACGAGGAGCGGCGGGGGACGCTGTACGACGAGGTCGGCAAGTACATCAGCGACAAGGCGTACGCGCCCTTCATGTTCGCCTTCGCACCCGCGAACGTCGCTCGCGAGGGCGTCTACGGGCCCGGCCTCACCAGTGAGATGCCGGCGGTCGCGGTGAACCCGCCCGTGCCCTGGTCGGAGGTGTACACGACAGACGGCGGCACGTGAGCGCCTCCTCGGCGACACCCGCGGCGCCGCTCGGCCGGCGAGGCATCCCGGCGGGCGTGCTTCGCTCGCCGGTGCTGCGCCTGGTCCTCCGCAGGCTCGCGGCCGCGATCCCCGTGCTGTGGGGGGTCACGCTGCTGACCTTCCTCGTGGTCGAGGCGCTGCCTGGCAGCGCCGCCCAGCAGCTCCTCGGTGCCGGGGCGACCCCACAGGACGTGGCCCAGCTCGAGGCGGAGCTGGGGACCGACAGGCCCATGGTCGTGCGCTATTTCGACTGGCTGGGCGGCCTCGTCACGGGTGACCTCGGCCGGTCGCTCGCCGATGAGCGAGCGGTCACGGCCGTGATCGGGGGCCGCTTCGGCGTCACCTTCGAGCTCATCGTCTTCGCGCTCGTCATCTCGCTCGCGTTCACGGTGCCGGTGGCGCTGCTCGCCGCGAGCAAGCCCGGCGGCCTCATCGACCGCATCAGCGTGACCGTGAGCATGGCCGGCCTGTCGATCGCCAACTACGTGCTCGCCCTCGTGCTCGTGTACATCTTCGCGGTGGAGTTCGCCGTGCTGCCGGCGATCGGGTACGTCCCGCCGGGCGACGGCATCCTGGAGAACCTGCGCTCGCTCCTGTTGCCCGCGGTCTCGATCGGCTTCCCGCTCTTCTGCTTCTACACGCGGCTGCTGCGGGCGGACATCCTGGACCAGATGCAGGGGCAGGACTACGTCACCACGGCCAAGGCCAAAGGGGCGGGGCCGTGGCGCGTGCTCGTGCGCCATGCCTTCCGCAACTCGCTGTTCGGCCTACTGACGATCGTCGGGCTGAACCTCGGCACGCTGATCGGCGCAACCGTGATCATCGAGTCGATCTTCGCGCTGCCGGGCATCGGCCAGCAGCTGCTCCAGGCGATCAGCAATCGCGACATTCCCGTGATCGAGGGCATCGTGTTCGTGTTCGCCGTCATCGTCGTGCTCGCGAACCTGATCACCGACCTGCTCTACGCGGTGCTCGACCCTCGCATCCGCCATGGCGGCACCTGACACGACCGCACCACTCGAGCTCTCCGGTGTGGCCGTGGAGCGGACGCGCCGGCGTGGCCGCCTGACCGAGTCGCTCGAGCTGACGATCCCCGCCGCCGTCATCCTGTTGATGGGCATCGCCTGCTTCCTTGGCCCGAGCCTCCTGTCGCTCCCGCGCCCGGTCGGTGGCGACATCGTGAACGCCGACGTGCCGATTTTCTCCCCCGGGCACCCGCTCGGCACGGACCAGGTCGGGAACGACATGCTGTCCCGCGCGCTGCACGGCGGGCGCACGTCGCTGCAGATCGCGGTCGCGGTCGCCGGCGCCGGGCTGATACTCGGCGGCGCGCTGGGCGCCCTGGCCGGCTACGCGGGCGGGAAGATCGATCCGATCATCATGCGGACCGTAGACGTGCTGATCGCCTTCCCGTCGCTCGTGCTCGCCCTGGCCGTCGCGCAGAGCCTCGGTCCAAGCAAGAGCAACACGATCCTCGCGATCGCGCCGTTCGCGGTGGCTGCCAACACGCGCATCGCGCGCGCGGCCACGCTCCAGCTGCGGGAGCAGACGTTCATCACCGCGGCGAGGTTGTGCGGCACTCCCGGCCATCGCATCCTGCTGCGCCACATCGCCCCGAACATCCTCCCCAACATGCTCACCTTTGCCCTGCTCGGCATGGGGATCATCATCATCCTCGAGGGTGCGCTGAGCTTCCTGGGGCTGGGCGTCCCGCCGCCTGACCCGAGCTGGGGCAACATGATCGCCACCGGGCAGCAGACGCTCTCGGCGACGCCGCGCTACGTCCTGGTCCCGAGCGCGTTCCTGTTCGTCACCGTGCTCGCGTTCAACATGCTCGGCGACGCCCTGCGCTCGCGCTGGAGCGTGCGGTGAGGCCCGCGGCTCAGCTCTCGTGGATGATCACGCCGCGGACGTTCCTGCCCTCGAGCAGGTCGCGGTAGCCGTCGTTCACTCGGTCGAGGCTGTAGCGGCGGGTGATGATCTCGTCGACCCTGAGGTGGCCCGAGCGGTAGAGCCGGAGGAGGTTCGGCATCTCGTAGATCGGGTTTGCCCCGCCGGCGAGCGCTCCCTGGATGCGCTTGTGCCAGCCGACCAGCGGCGAGCCGGTCAGGCAGACCGTCTTGACGTCCGGCGGCCCGACCGAGATGAGGACGACCTTGCCTGCCTTGCCGACCAGACTCACCGCGTCGTCCGTGATCTCGGGCTCGAGCACGCCCACGGTGACGATCGCCTCGTCGGCCATCTGCCCCAGCGTCAGCTCCGTGATCCGCTCGCGCGCCTCCTCGACGGTCGTGGCGGTGAACGTGGCCCCCAGGTCGCTGGCAGCCTGGAGCTTGAAGGGGTTCGGGTCGACCGCGATCACGTTGGTGGCTCCGGCGAACCGGGCTCCCTGCACCGCGCTGATGCCGACCCCGCCGATGCCGAGGATCACCACGGTGTCGCCGGCCTGCACCTCGCCGGCGTGCACCGCCGCGGACCAGCCGGTGGTCACGCCGCAGCCCACCAGGGCGGCCACCTCGAAGGGGATGTCCTCCTCGATCCGCACGCAGGAGTACTCGGACACCACGCCGCGCTGGGAGAAGGTGCCGAGCGCGCAGAACCCGCCGAAGTCGTCGCCGTCCTTGTGGAAGCGGAAGGTCTCGTCCTGCATGCACCCCACGCCGGCGTACTGGCCCGCGTCGCAGAGGTTCTGATGGCCGGTGGAGCAGTAGCGGCAGCGACCGCAGGCCGGGATGTATGAGGTGACGACGTGATCGCCCGGCTTGACGCGGGTCACGGACTCTCCCACCGCCTCCACCACGCCGGCGCCCTCGTGGCCGCCCACGAGCGGAAAGCGGATGTGGCTGCCGCCCGCTTCCCGGATGTGTTCGTCCGAGTGGCAGAGGCCGGCCGCCATGTAGCGGACCAGCACCTCACGCTCCTTCGGCGCGTCGAGCTCGAGCTCAGTGATCTCCCACCACTGACCGGGCTCGTACAGCACGGCCGCGTGGGTCGTCGTCGTCTCCATGGCCTCCTCCGCTCACCGCGGGCAGCACCTCGTGGCCGAGCAGCTCGATGTGGTCGAGATCGTCGATGTCGAAGATGTGGAAGTAGACCGTCTCGCAGCCCGCGGCCGCCAGCCGCTCGAGCTCCTCGACGATCTCCGCGGGCTCTCCCACCACGCCCTGGGCGAGCAGCCGCTCGCCCGGCTCGCCCAACCGCCGCACGCGCTCCTCGGCCTCTGCGCGCGTCGTCCCGCAAGCCACAGGCAGCGTCGAGGACATGCGCAGCGTGCCCGGATCGCGGCCGACCTCCGCGCAGATCCTCCGCACGCGCTCGAAGCGCTCGGCGCTGCCCGGAGCGAGCCCGGCGTTGAACTCGTCCGCGTAGCGAGCCGCCAGGAGCGGCGTCCGTCGGGGGCCGGTTCCGCCGATGATGATCTCCGGGCGCGGGCGCTGCGCGAGGGCCGGGAAGTTGGCGCACGCGTCGATGCGCACGTGGTTGCCTTCGAAGCTGAAGCGCTCGCCGCGCGGCGTGGTCCACAGGCCGAAGAGCACCGCCAGGTGCTCCTCGAGACGGTCGAAGCGCTCGCGGATCGGCGGGAACGGGATCCCGAAGCAGGCATGCTCGCGCTCGAACCAGCCCGTGCCGATGCCCAGGCACACCCGGCCGCCGCTCATCTGGTCGACGGTGGCGACCGTGATCGCGAGGACCCCCGGCCGGCGGAACGTGGCCGCGGTCACGAGCGTGCCGAGCTTGACGCGCGTCGTGTCGCGCGCCAGGCCAGCCAGCGACGTCCACGAGTCGGTGGGGAGGTAGTCCGGGTCGCCGGCGTCGATCCCGAGGTAGTGGTCGCCGCGGAAGAAGCCGTCGAAGCCGGCGTCCTCGGTGGCCCGCGCCAAGGCCAGGATCCGGTCGTAGGTGGCGCCGTGGCGCGGCTCCATCAGGACCCTGAGCTTCACGCGCGATCCTCCCCTTTGGTGACCCCCGGGTAGGGGCCGCGGGGCGCGCCGCCCCCGTCCACGGCCAGCACCTGCCCCGAGATCCAGCGGGCACGATCGCTGGCCAGGAACAGCACCGCGGCCGCGGCGTCCCAGCAGGTGCCCTCGGTCTGGAGCGCGACCATTCGCCGCCGTGGCTCCCGCGCCTCGGCCGGGAGGTTGTCGGCCACGGCCGCGGTCCACAGCGGCCCGAGCTCGACGGCATTGATGCGGATGCCCCGTTCGGCCAGCAGCGGAGCGGCGCCGCCGGTCATCGCCTCGAGCCCGGCCTTGGCGAGGCCGTACACGGTGCCGGGGCGGCGCGCGGCCGCCGAGGTGATGTTGACGATCGCCGCGCCGGGCGGCATCAGCGCCGCGGCCCGGCGGGTCATCAGCCAGGCCGTCTTCAGGTTGAGCTCGAGCAGCTCGTCGAAGCGCTCCGGGTCGACGTCAAAGAGGTCGGCCGGACTCCAGGCGGCCACGTTGTTGACCAGCGTGTCGAGCGTGCCGAACGTGTCGCGGCCGGCCTGCACGGCGTGCCGGCAGGCCTCGTCGCGCGAGACGTCGG
>JBKGUS010000582.1:0-3239 GCA_046462295.1 Thermoleophilaceae bacterium
GCCGAGCAGCACGCCGGCCACGACCGGACGGCCGCGACCGGCAGTCAAAGCGGCCGCGGCGCACAGAACGCCCCCGAGCAGCTCCTCCGGGTGTCCGATCTCGAGCGCGCGCAAGGTGAGCGGGTTCGCGGCCACCAGGAGCAGCGCGATCCAGGCGGTGGCACGGGACCGTCCCAGCTCGCGGGCCCGCCACCACAGGGCCACGGCCAGGACGGCTCCCCCCAGCAGACACGGTGCCGCCATCGAGCGGAAGAGCGCAAGGTCGCCGCCGCCCCATAGCCCCGGCAGCAAGGCGAACGGAGCGCGCAGGACCAGCGAGCCCCCGTATGCGGGCGCCTGCTGGAGGAAGGCGAACCAGTCTCCGCTTCGAAGCGACTGCAGGGACGGCTCGGCCTCGAGCTCATAGTCGCTGAACGCCGGCGCGAGCAAGCCCATCGCGCCGAGGACGAGCGCACAGCCGCCGGCGACGAGCACCGGCGGCAGGAGCTCCCTGTGGCGCCTGGACATGCAGAACGCATCGGCTCACGAGGCCCGCCGCTTGAGCCGTTGGCCACCCGGTGGCTCTGGACGCATGGACTAGGACATCGCAACTTCGGGCTAAAGGGTCGGCCAGTCGCAGTCGATCACCGGAGGGAGCCGGAAGTCACGGTGTCGAAAAAGGGCAACCGAGGATCGTCTCCGAGGGGGCTGTGACCGCGACGACTGGCACCCAGATCAACTACACACAGTCACCTCAAGGAGGAGACAAAATGCTGCGGAAGCTTTCCGAGCGTATGCACAACGAGGAGAAGGGCTTCACGCTCATCGAGCTCCTCGTCGTGATTCTCATCATCGGCATCCTCGCCGCGATCGCGCTGCCGGCCTTCCTGGGCCAGCGTGCGAAGTCGCAGGACGCCAGCGCCAAGTCCGATGCTCGCAACCTGGTGTCGCAGGTGGAGTCGTGCTACACGACGACCAACGATTACCAGGACTGCACGGACGCCGCTGGCTCTCAGCTCGACACGGTGGGGATCGACATGTCCACCAACGCCGTGAACTCGACGGCGGCGGACTCCTACGAGGTCGTCTCCACCTCGGAGTCGGGCAATACGTTCACCATCACGAGGACGGGCGGCGGTCCGGCCACCCGCACCTGCGACACGACTAACGGCGGGACGGACAAGGGCGGCTGCGACGGCACGAGCTGGTAGCGCGCGAGCGCTGGCAGGCTCTCAAGAGCCGCAGACGGGGCGGGCCTTATGGCCCGCCCCGTCGTCTTTTCGGTGAGGCGGGAGGCCTACGCCTTCAGTACACCGAGCGCCGGTCGATAGCCCTTCCATGGCCCGACCCGCGTTCACGCGAGAGGATGGCTTCACGCTGATCGAGCTACTCGTAGTCGTCCTGATCATCGGGGTGCTGGCGGCGATCGCGCTGCCGGCCTTCATCAGCCAGCGCGCCAAGGGCCAGGACGCCTCGGCGAAGAGCGACGCACGCATCCTGGCCGGGCAGGTCGAGGCCTGCGAGACCACGACGACCCGGTGGGACGACTGCGAGCGCGGCGACGCCGGCCTCGACGACGACGGGCTCCCGTCGCGCGTCACCGTCGCGGCTGCCCCGGGCGGCTACGACGTGACATCCGTGTCACGCTCCGGCAACACCTTCTTCATCGAGCGCCGCAACGGAAGCCTCACGCGTTCCTGCTCGGACGCCGGGACCAACAAGGGCGGCTGCCAGGGAGGCAGCTGGTGATATCGGGTCCGTTCGGCCCGACGAACGGCCAGACCTTGTTCCCGAGCTGTCAAGCGATGGCCTCGGCGCGCCGATGAGGCAAGCGATGCCTTCTTCTAGCGTGCGTTCCAACGAGCGCGGCTTCACCCTCATCGAGGTGCTCGTCGCGATCACCATCCTGCTCGTCGGGGTGCTCGGCGTCGTCGCGATGGTCGACGGCGCCAACGCCGTGACGAGCAAGACCAAGGCGCGCGAAGGCGCGAACAGCGTCGCGCGCTCCATCGTCGAGGTCGGCCGCGCGGTGCCGTACAGGAAGCTCACCGCCGCGGGGCTGATCGACGCCCTGGCGAGTCGTCCCGGGCTTGCCGACGCCTCGCCTGAGGCGATCCACACGATCGCGAGCCGCGGCTTCAACTACGACGTGTCTCTGCAGGTTTGCTCGATGGACGACCCCAAGGACAACCTTGGCGCCCACGACGAGGCGATCGAGTTCTGTCCCGACTCCGACGTGGGGACGGGGCTCGGTACGAACGTGGACCGCAACCCGGACGACTACAAGCGGATCGCCATCACGCTTACGTGGAAGCGTCGCGGCGGCACCGAAACCGTCAAGCAGACGTCGCTGGTCTCCAATCCGGTCGGCGGCCTCGGTCCGACCGTGATCCGTCTCGAGCCGCAGGGCGCCACCGGCACGCCGATTACCGTGACCAGTCCGGGCACGGTGACCTTCGACGCGGAGACCAACACGGAGGCCGCCGACCTCGAGTGGTCCGTGGACGGCGCCTTCATGGGACGCGGTGCGCCCGTCGGCATGACCGGACGCACATTCACCTTCGACTGGGACATCGAGGGCGCCTCTAGCGGTACGTACTTCGTCGACGGCACCTACATCGTCCAGGCCCAGGCCTTCGACGACAAGGGCCGCTCCGGCTCACCGAAGGCGCTCACCGTTGTGCTCAACCGGGCGTTCCCCGTGGCACCGGCCCAACTGATGGGCGGGCGCAATGGCAACGGCAACCGAGTGGACCTGAGCTGGAAGGCCAACCCGGAGCGCGACGTGGTCGGCTACCGCGTCTACCGGAGCACGACAGGCGGCGACCCGTGGACACAGGTCACCTGCGTCGGCCAGCAGGGCACGTACGTCAAGGACGATGTCGAAGACGAAACTGGCCTCATCGGCTGCCTGGACGAGTCGGCGCCCGGCTCCAACCCGCTCTACTACTACGTCGTCGCGGTCGACACCCAGCCGGGTACGAGCACGCCTCGTGACAGCACCTTCCGGAGCCATCTGACTGTGGGCTCGGGCAACGCACTCCCCAGCCCGCCCGGCAACCTCTCGGCCTGCGTGGGCGGGTTTCCGGGGTGTACGGAGCCGGACGGCTCCCCCGCATCGGAGGGTGCGACCGTGATCCGCTGGGATGCCTCCGTCGATCCCGACCCGGGGGACTCGATCCTCTTCTACCGGATCTACCGCAGCGAGGATCCGGACCCGGTCAGCGGTCCTTCCTACACCGATCGCTACGGCATCTTCT
>JBKGUS010000583.1:0-10598 GCA_046462295.1 Thermoleophilaceae bacterium
GAGCGGAACCCCCGCCTCCAAGACCGCGGTGAGGTCGCCCACGTTGTGCTCCACGATGTCGTCGAGGCGCTCGGTCGACAGCTCGACGGCAGGCTCTCCCCGAGCCCATGCGAGCTTCGTGCCCGCGCCCCGGACACGTACGGCGGCGTCCGCTTCGGCCAGCGCGACGGCCAGCTCGTTCCCCATCAGAACCGCCGACGAGCGCTGCGCCGCGGGTTGTCGGGAAGGCCAGGCATCAGAAGCGCTCGGCGAGGCCGGCCTGCTCGAGCGGGTGGCGGCGATAGGGCCCGGGCACCTCGCCGCACAGGCGCGGCGTCGGCATCACCTTGCCGGGGTTGGAGCGCTGCTCGGGATCGAACGCGCAGCGCAGCCGCTGGAACGTGCCCAAGTCCGCATCGCTGAACATCTCGGGCATGTAGCGCTTCTTGTCGACGCCCACGCCGTGCTCGCCGGTGATCGACCCGCCTGCCTCTACGCAGGCGACCACGATCGCGCCGGCCAGCTGCTCCGCGCGCTCCGGCTCGCCGGGCACGGCGGCGTCGTATAGCACGAGTGGGTGCAGGTTGCCGTCGCCGGCGTGGAAGACGTTGGCCACCTGGAGGTCGTACTCGCGCGCCAGCTCGTCGATCCGCCCGAGCACCTCGGCCAGGCGCGTGCGCGGGATCACGCTGTCCTGCACGTAGTAGTTCGGCGCGATCCGGCCCATCGCCGCAAAGGCGGCCTTGCGCGCCTGCCAGATCAGCTCGCGCTCGGCCTCGTCCTGGGCGACCCGGATCGAGTCCGCGCCGGCGCCCTCGCAGATCGCGACGACCTGCTCGAAGCGCGCCTCGCACTCGGCCTCCGAGCCGTCCAGCTCGACGACGAGCGCGGCGCCGGCGTCGGTGGGGTAGCCGGCGTTCGTGTACCCCTCGGCGGCTCGGATCGAGAGGTTGTCCATCATCTCGATGGCGCCCGGGACGATGCCGCCGGAGACGATCTCCGAGACCACCTCGCCGGCCTGCACGGGCGACCCGAAGAACGCCACCAGGGTGCGGACGGACTCGGGCTTCGGCACGATCCGAAGCCAGATCCGGGTGGCCACGCCGAGCGTGCCCTCCGACCCGACGAACGCGCCCAGCAGGTCGAAGCCGGGCGGGTCGACCTCCTTGCCGCCGAGCCGGACGAGCTCGCCGTCGGGCAGCACGAGCTCGAGCCCGGTCACGTAATTGGTGGTGAAGCCGTACTTGAAGCAGTGGGCGCCGCCGGAGTTCTCGGCCACGTTGCCCCCGATCGTGCAGACGATCTGCGACGAGGGGTCGGGCGGGTAGAAGTGGTCGGGTGCGACCGCCTGGGACACGGCGATGTTGGTCACGCCCGGCTCCACGAGCACGCGCTGGTTGTCGAGGTCGACCTCGAGGATCCGGCGCATGCGGGACAGCGAGATCAGCACGCCGTCCTCGACCGGCAGCGCGCCGCCCGACAGGCCGGAGCCGGCGCCGCGCGCGACGAACGGGACGCCCGCGCGGTGGCAGGCCCGGACCACCGCCTGGACCTCGCCGGTCGAGTCGGGCAGCACGACGGCGCCCGGCGTGACGGCGTACTGGAGCAGCCCGTCCGACTCGTACGTGCGCAGCTGGTGCTCGTGCGTGAAGACGTGCTCGGCGCCGACCGCGGCGCGCAGCTCGTCCACGAGCGGACCGAGGTCCCGTGGCCGCCGCTCCGCGGCCTGTTCAGTCTCCGGTGGCGGGCCCTCGCCCCAGGCGGGGCCGCCGCCCGCGGTTACTTCCCGACCATCCAACCCAGCACCGCTGTCGATTGCAGATGAACGAGTGCGCACATCGCCAGGATCAAGAGTACGTTGCCTCTCCGGCGTGCGCGTCTCCCTCTTCGTCACCTGCTTCAACGACACCCTCTTCCCGCAGACCGGACGCGCTGTCGTGCGGCTGCTGGAGCGCGTCGGGTGCGAGGTGGACTTCCCACTCGAGCAGACCTGCTGCGGGCAGATGCACATGAACTCGGGCTATGCGAGGGAGGGGCTTGCACTCGCGCGGCGGCTCGCGCGCGTCTTCGAGCACGCCGACCACGTCGTAACGCCATCCGCGTCGTGCGCCGGCATGCTGCGCCAGCACGTGGACACACCGGTCACCGAGCTGTCCGAGTTCCTCGTAGACGTGGTGGGCGTGGAGGATGTGGGCGCTTCCTTTTCCCACCGCGTCACCTTCCATCCCACCTGCCACTCGCTGCGCGAGCTCGGCGTGGGCGACAGGCCGCTGCGCCTGCTGCGAGCGGTGAAGGGGATCGAGCTGGTGGAGCTGCCCTCCGCGAGCGAGTGTTGCGGCTTCGGCGGGACCTTCGCGGTCAAGAACGCCGAGGTCTCCTCGGCCATGCTGGCCGACAAGGTGCGCGCGGTGCTGGACACCGGGGCCGAGATCGTCTGCGCCGCGGACAACTCCTGCCTCATGCAGATCGGAGGCGCGCTGTCGCGGCAGCGCACGGGCGTGCGGACCATGCACCTCGCCGAGGTCCTCGCGTCATGAGCTTCCCGAAGGCCGCCTCGCGGGCGCTGGGCGACTCGCAGCTTCGCCGCAACCTCACGAAGGCCACGACGCACATCCGGGCGAAGCGCGAAGGTGTGGTCGGGGAGCTGCCCGACTGGCAGGAGCTGCGCGAGGCCGGCCGAGCCATCAAGGATTCCGCCCTGGGTTCGCTCGACCGCCACCTGTCCGATTTCGAGGCCGCCGTAGTCGCTGCCGGCGGGGTCGTCCACTGGGCGAACGACGGCGACGAGGCATGCGCGATCGTGGCGGACATCGCCCGTTCGCACGGGGTTTCCGAGGTCGTGAAGGTCAAGTCCATCGCCACGGACGAGATCAAGCTGAACGAGGCCTTGGCGGCTGCCGGCGTTCGGGCGGTCGAGACCGACCTGGCCGAGCTGATCATCCAGCTGGCCGACGACGTCCCGTCGCACATCCTGGTGCCGGCGATCCACAAGAACCGGGCGGAGATCAGGGACCTGTTCGCCCGCGAGCTCGACCTGCCGGATCTGACCGACGAGCCGGAGGCGCTGACTGAGGCGGCGCGGCTGCACCTGCGGCGGAAGTTCCTGTCGGCGCGGGTGGGGGTGTCCGGGGCGAACTTCGCGGTGGCCGAGACGGGAACGGTGAGCGTCTTCGAGTCGGAGGGCAACGGGCGGATGTGCACGACGCTGCCGGACGTGCTCGTGACCGTGATGGGGATCGAGAAGCTCGTCCCGGCGTGGCGGGACATGGAGGTCTTCCTGCAGCTGCTGCCGCGCTCGTCCACGGGCGAGCGGATGAACCCCTACACCTCGTTCTGGACCGGCGTGCGCCCCGGCGACGGGCCGCAGGAGTTCCACCTCGTGCTGCTCGACAACGGCCGCACCGGAGTGCTGGCCGACCAAGTCGGCCGGCAGGCGCTGCGCTGCATCCGCTGCTCGGCCTGCCTGAACGTGTGCCCCGTGTACTCACGGACCGGCGGGCACGCATACGAGTCGGTCTATCCCGGGCCGATCGGGGCGATCCTGACGCCTCAGCTCAGCGGGCTCGAGTCGGGCCGCTCGCTACCGTATGCGTCGTCGCTGTGCGGGGCCTGCTACGAGGTCTGTCCGGTGGAGATCGACATCCCTAGGGTGCTGGTGCACCTGCGGTCGCGGGTCGTCGATTCGGAGCCCTGGTGGCATCCCGAACAAGCAGCAATGAAGGGGTTGTTCCGTGCCTTCTCGTCGGCCCGCGCCTTCGAGCGGGCGCAGCGTGCGGCGCGGCTTGGCTCCCGGCCGCTCGCGCGGCGCGGCCGCATAGGGCGGCTGCCGTGGCCGCTCTCCGGCTGGACGGACACGCGCGACCTCCCCGAGCCGCCCAAGGAGACGTTCCGCGACTGGTGGCGGCGCGAACGGGGCCCGGCCAACGCCGAGATCGACGCCGTTCGCGCACGGTTGGTCGATTTGCCCGCCTATAGCACGGAAGATCGACCACTCGCGGAAGGCGAGGGGGGCGACGCCCGCGCCGCCGTCCTCGCCCGCATCCGTAACGCGCTGAAGGACCGGCCGCCGGCGGTGGAAGTGCCGCGCGAATACAGGCAGACCAGCGACGACCCGCGCCCCACCGTCATTGCCCGCTTTTCAGACCGCGTCGGCGAATACCGCGCAACCGTGCGGAGCGCCACGCGGGCCGACCTGAAGACGGTGCTCGAAGAGCTGTGCCGCGAGGCCGGGGCGGAGCGCATGGCGGCCCCGGCCGACCTGCCGGACGAATGGCGCCCGAACGGCGTCGAGCTCGTGCCCGACCACGACGGCCTCACAGCCGAGCGGCTCGACACCCTCGACGGCGCCCTCACCGGCTGCGCCCTCGCCATCGCCGAGACCGGCACGATCGTCCTCGACGGCGGCCCCGCCCAGGGCCGCAGGGCACTGAGCCTCGTCCCCGACTACCACCTCTGCGTCGTCCGCGAGGACCAGATCGCCGGTCTCGTGCCCGAGGCCGTCGAGGCCCTGCAGCCGGCGGTGCGGGAGGGCCGCCCGCTCACCTTCATCTCCGGCCCGAGCGCGACCTCCGACATAGAGCTCAACAGGGTCGAGGGCGTGCACGGCCCGCGAACGCTGCACGTGGTCGTCGTCGGCTAGATGGCCGCGTTCCAGCTGCACGCCGCCCTGACCACCCCGTTCCGCGACGACGGCGCGGTGGACCTCGAGGCGCTCCGGGCGCACGTCGAGCTCCTCGCCGACGACGGGATCGACGGCATCGTCCCGGCCGGCACGACGGGGGAGGGGCCCCTGCTCGAGGAGGCCGAGGTGGCCAACGTGATCGGGACCGCCGTGCAGGCCGCCGCGGGCCGGATGGAGGTGATCGCCCACGTGGGACGTGCCTCCACACCGGCGACGCTGCGGCTGGCCCGTGCGGCCGCGGGCGCCGGCGCCGACGCCCTGATCGCAATCGTCCCGTACTACTACGCCCACCCGCCCGAGGCGCTGCTGGCGCACTACCGCGCGCTGCTCGGCGCGGTGAGGGACGTCCCCGTGCTCGCCTACACGTTCCCGGACCGGGCCGGCAACGAGCTCCCGGCGGAGGTGCTCGACACGCTCGCCGGTGAGGGCCTGGCCGGGCTGAAGGACTCGACCCGCTCGCCCGAACGCCACGCGGAGTACCTGGACGTGGCGCGGCGGCACGAGCGGCTGCGGGTGTTCGTCGGGTCGGAGCGGCTTGCGCTCCGGTCGCTGGGCGCCGGCGGCGCGGGCTCGATCTCGGCGCTCGCCAACGCCCGGGCGGATGTCCTCGTCCGCGTCCGCGAGGAGCGCTCGGACGCGGCGCAGCAAGCCGTGGACGACGCCCACGCCGGGCTGTCGGGGATCCCCGCGCTCAAGCGGGCGGTGGCCGAACGCCTCGCCGAGCGCGGGGCGAGCTACCCCGTCGGCTCGCGCGCGCCGGTCGGGGTCTAGTCTCGCCCCGGTGCGCACCGTCTACCTCGGAACCTCCGAGTTCGCCGTGGACGTCCTCGACGCGGTCGCGGCCACACCGCACCGCCCCGTCCTCGTCGTCACGCGGCCCGATCGCCCGCGCGGGCGCGGCCGGAAGGTGCAGCCCCCGCCGGTGGCGGAGCGGGCCGCCCTACTCGGCATCGAGACGCTCCAGCCGGATGACGTGAACGGCGACGAGGCCCGTGCCGCCATCGCGGAGGCCGAGCCCGAGGCGGTGCTGATCTGCGCCTACGGCGCGCTGCTCAAGGAGCCGCTCCTGTCCGAGCACGAGATGCTGAACGTGCACCCGTCGCTGCTGCCGCGCTGGCGCGGGGCCGCGCCGATCGAGCGCGCCATCGAGGCCGGCGACGAGGAGACCGGCGTCTCGATCATGCGCCCGACCGCCGAGTTCGACGCCGGCCCGGTCTGCCTCCAGCGCTCCGAGCCGATCCGGCCGGACGACGACTACGGCAGCCTGGCGCCGCGACTCGCCGCGCTCGGCGGGGAGCTCCTGATCGAGACGCTCGACACCCGGCCGCCGTTCCGCGAGCAGCCCGACCAGGGCGTCACCTACGCGGAGAAGATCGAGCGCGAGGACCGCATGCTCGACCCGTCGTTGCGCGCGGGCGAGCTCGAGCGGCGGGTGCGCGCGCTCAACCCGCACGTGGGCGCCTACATCGAGCTCGACTCGGGCGAGCGGCTCGGTGTGCGCCGAGCGCGGCTCGCGCCCGGTGTCAACGGGGTGGCCCCCGGAGCGCTCGCGGTGGAGGACTCGCGCCTCCTGTACGGAGCCGCTCAGGGGGCGCTCGAGCTGCTCGAGCTGCACCCGCCCGGCAAGCGGCCGATGGCCGCCGGCGACTGGCTGCGGGGCCACAAGCGGCTACCGTGAGTGCCGTGGTCGGACAGGAGACCAGGGGCGGGCCCGATTGCCCATCGTGTGGGGAGCCGTGGCTGCGGGGTACCAACCTGGCCGGCCGCTACCGCTGCGTCAACTGCCTGCACCGCTACGAGCTCCGCTCCGAGTGCCCCAACTGCGGGGCCCACTCCACGATCGCGCGCATGTCCGACACGGCGAACGTGATCTGCCGCAACTGCGGCGGCAGCATGCTGCAGCTCATCTGAGGCGCGCGCCGATCTAGCCGGGCGAGATCTCCACCGGAATCCCGTTCAGGACCGCGTTGCCGGACACGCGGTCCACCTGCGTCTCGTCCGCCAGCACGTTGCTGTTCACGCCCGCGTGTTCGCTAGCCACGCGCATCCGCACGCCCGGTGCGTCGTGGCCCCAACCGTGCGGGATCGACACCACGCCCGGCATGATCCCGTCGGTCAGCTCGACCGGCGCCTCGATCCGGCCGGCGGCCGAGCGCACCAGCGCGCGGCCGCCGTCATCCAGGCCGAGCCGCTCGGCGTCATCGGGGTGGATGTGGAGCGTGCAGCGGTCCTTCCCCTTCACGAGCGCGGGCAGGTTGTGCATCCACGAGTTGTTCGAGCGCAGCTGGCGGCGGCCGATCAGCACCATGTCGCCGTTCAGCTCGCGGTCGAGCAGCGGCCCCAGCCGCTCGAGGTCCGCCACGATGCTCTCTGGCGCGAGCTCGACCTTCCCGGACGGCGTGCGCAGCATCTCGGGCAGGCGCGGCCGGTGCGGCCCCAGGTCCACGCCGTGCGGGTTGCGCTCGAGCTCTTCGAGCGTCAGCCGGTACGGGCCCACGCGCAGCATGAGGTCGAGGATCCGCTCCGGCCCGCGGCGCGGCTCGAGCTCCGCGAGCAGCTCGGCGGGGTCGCGGCCCTCGACCGGCGAGCCCGGCATGGAGACCTCGCGCTGCACGAGCATCGAGACGACCAGGTCGTCGATCGCGGCCACGTCGGCGTCCGGCCCCTGCCCGCTCACGAGGCCGGCCAGCCGGAGCAGCAGCTCCCACTCGGCGGGCCCCTGGCCCTCGAACACGGCGGGCGAGTAGTTCGCCACGTTGCGCACCGATAGCTGGTAGAAGGCGAGGTCGAAGTGCGACCGCTCGAGCGGCTGCGGGGCGGGGAGGACCACGTCCGCGTGGCGCGTCGTCTCGTTGACGTACAGGTCGATCGCCAGCTGGAACTCGAGCGCGCCGACGGCTCGCTCGAGCCGCTCCGCGTTCGGCGTCGACACGAGGGGGTTTCCGGCCAGAGTGATCAGCGCGCGCACCTGGCCCTCGCCGGGCGTCTCGATCTCCTCCGCCAGGCAGGCCACCGGCAGCTCTCCGAACATCTCAGGCAGCCCGCGCACGCGGCTGTCCCAGCGCCCGAGCCGCACGCCGCGGCCGCTGCCGCCGTTGCCGGACGAGTTCTTCTGCCCCGCCGCGGCCCGCGCGAACATCGCGCCGCCCTCGCGGTCGAGGTTGCCTGTGAGGACGTTCAGCACGTCCACCAGCCACGAGGCCAGCGTGCCGAACTCCTGCGTGCAGGTGCCGATCCGGCCGTAGACGACGGCGCGCGGGGCGGCCGCCAGCTCGCGCGCCATGCGCCGGATCTCCTCCGCGGGGATCCCGCACGCACCGGCGGCCCGCTCGGGCGGGAAGCCGCGCACGAGCTCCATCACCTCGTCCAGCCCGTTCAGGTGCTCCCGGAGCGGGCCCGGTTCGGCCAGCTCCTCCTCCACGAGCGTGCACGCCATCGCCGCGAGCAGGACGGCGTCGGTGCCGGGCCGGATGAAGTGGTGCTCGTCCGCCTCCTCGGCCGTGCGGGTGCGGCGCGGGTCGACCACCACGACCTTGCCGCCACGCTCGCGGATGGCGCGCAGGCGGCCGCGCATGTCGGGTGCGGTCAGCAGGCTGCCGTTCGACACCAGCGGGTTCGCGCCGAGGATCAGGAGGTGGTCCGTGCGGTCCACGTCCGCCAGCGGGATCGAGAGCATCGTGCCGAACATCAGGCCGGACGACACCTGCTTCGGCATCTGGTCGACGGTCGATGCCGAGTAGATGTTGCGGCTGCCGAGCGCGCGCAGGAAAGCCGGTCCGTAGAGGACGCCCGACAGGTTGTGGACGATCGGGTTGCCGAGGTAGACGGCCACCGCGTCGCGCCCATGCTCCGCGAGCAGCGGGGTGAGGCGCCGGTCGATCTCCTCGAAGGCTTCGTCCCAGGTCGCCTCGACGAGCTCGCCGTCGCGGCGGACGAGCGGCGTGCGGAGCCGATCGGGGTCCTCGTGCAGCTGCTTGAGCCCGTGCGCCTTGGGGCAGATGAAGCCGCGGCTGAAGACGTCCTGCTTGTCGCCCCTGACCGACACCACCTCGCTCCCCTCCGTCTCGACCTCGAGGCCGCAGGTGGCCTCGCAGAAGGGGCAGGTGCGGTAGTGAAGGGCCATAGCCGCGGAGCCTACCTCCGCGCCTATCTACGTAGCTCGATCCAAAGCGCGCGCGACGCGCAGAGCAGGATCCCGCGCGAGTCGTACAGCGCGCAGGCGGCGTGCCGCTTCCTGCCCTCGATCGCGAGCGGCCACGAGACGAGCGAGTGCTGCTCGCCCACACGCACCGGGGCGGCCAGTCGCGCCGTCAGGTTGGCGAGCACCACCGGCGGACCCTCGCCGAAGTTCGCCACGGGCGCGCTCGTCGGGCAGTCGAGCGCCGCCCAGACACACTCGGGGCGCACCTCGCCGTTCCCGTTCCCGAGCGACGCGTCCGGCGTCCAGGGGGCGGCGAACATCCCGTCGCGGAGCTCGCCCGGGAAGACACACAGCCCGTCGTGGGGCTCGCGGTCGGGGCCGCACACGACGCATGTGCGGAAGGGGTGGTTTGCGGTCCAGGTCTCCCTGCCTGCCTCGGACGCGGCGGCCGCCTCGTCGGGAAGGATGGCGTCGGGCACGTCGAGTCCGAGGGTCTCGGGCACGCCCTCGGCGACGAGCGCCCCGTCCCCGTCGCGCAGCTCCACCCGCTCGCCGTCGCGCACGACCTCGAGCGGCCGCTCGAGCGGGGGCGGCAGGCGGAGCGACACCGCCACCTCCTCGGTCCCCACCAGGTTGGCGAGGCGCCCGGAGGCGTAGCCGCCGTTCGCCGAGGACGGCGGTCCGTTGAACCTTGCGGGGATGGTCAGCGCCTCGGGCAATCCACCAGCAAGGATTTCAAGCTCGCCGGTACAGGGTGTGAAGCAGCGCACACAAGACGGCCGCCGCGCCGAGGAAGGCGATCTCGACCTGCAGGACGCGGTCGTCGAAGTCCGCCAGGAGGAGGAACAGGGCGAACGCGGCGGCGCAGGCGACCCACGCGGCCGAGGCCTGCGGCGCCCTGCCGTGGGCGAGCAGCGCCTGGTTGAGCGTGGCGGCGGCGAGGTACAGGCCCATGCCGAGCGAGACCAGCACGAGGCCGCCGCGCTCGTAGTCGAACTCACCGCCGAAGAGGAGGTCCATCACCAGCGGGCCGACCGCGAGCATCACGAGCGCCACGCAGCCGGCGAAGGCGGCAATGGCGGCGAGGGTGAGGTTGACGCTGCGCCGGAACGGATCGGTCTCGCCGCTCGCGCGCATGCGGGTGAGGTGGGGGAGGATCGAGGCCTGCACGGCCTGGAAGAGCTGGAGCGGGGCGCGGGCGATGAGGAGCACGTTGAAGGTGAACCCGGCGAGGGCGGCACCGCGGACCCCCTCGGACGCCTGGACGAGCAGCGGCCCCGCGTTGAGGAAGGTCTGCTCGGCCAGCATGATGAGGAGGACGGAGACGGCGAAGCCGCTGCCGTGAGCCAGGGTGAATTCGGGTTCGCGGGCGGAGGGCTCCTCGCGCGCCGCCGCGTCGAGCGCCTGGGGATCGGGGTCCGCGGCGGTTGCGGGGTCGCGGGCGATGTCCGCCCGGTTCGCCGTCCGCAGCCGCCGCCCGAGCGCCCACGGCACGACCGCCAGCGACACGACCGGCGCAGCCGCCATTCCGATCGCGACCGCCGTCTGTCCCTCGGCGATCCCCACGGCTACGGCCAGCGCGAACAGGCCGCGTGAGCTCGCCTCCATCAGGACCAGTCCGCCGTACAGGCCGAAGCGGTGGTGCCCGGCCAGGAACCCCCGCGCGAAGTAGCTCGCCGCGTAGGCGAGCACGGTCACGATCAGGATCCAGTAGAGGGTGTCCGAGCCCCCGAAGAGGTCGTCCTGGATCGGGCCGCGAAGGAGCAGGGCGACGACCGCGAACAGCACCCCGAGCGA
>JBKGUS010000584.1:0-17806 GCA_046462295.1 Thermoleophilaceae bacterium
GCGACTGGGCCTCGCGCCACGACCGCTATGCCACGCCCCTGCACGGGCGCACGCGCGACGGGCAGGTCGTGCCGATGTCGTGGCACTGCGAGGACGCGGCGCTCAACTACTCGGTCCTGCCGCAGGTGCGCGAGGAGTGGCACGCCATCGTCGAGCGCTACATCGAGCAGTACGGGATCTTCGACGACTGGGGCATGTTCTGTTACACGAACGGCGCCTACAAGCCCTGGGCGGACTACCTGGTGGAGATCGACGTGGGCATCTGGGAGCAGAAGCTGAACGACGAGAACTGGGCCGGCTGGGTGGCCTGCAAGCGCGAGATCGCCGAGGTGGCGCTGAAGCACGGCGGGTCGATCACCGCCTGCCACGGCGCTACCCGGGAGGGCGACGCGGCGCTCGTGCCGACCGAGATGGGCAGCGCCTGGCCGGTGGTCAAGAAGATCAAGCGCGCGCTCGACCCGAACAACATCATGAATCCCGGCAAGCAGATGCTGGACGAGGCGTACGAGTGAGCATCTTCCGGCTGGGCGACCAGAAGCCCCCGGAGCCGCGCCGCGTCACAGACGACGTGGTCGAGCGCTTCGAGCACGTCTACGAGGTCGACCCGCAGAAGATGCACACCTTCCCGCAGCAGGACGTGCCGGCTTGGGACACCCATCGGATCGTGGCCGCGCGCTGGGATCACCTGAGCTGGATGCACGACCACTTCGCCGACGACGTGCTCGTGGCCGGGCTCCCGTCGGAGACCATGCCCGAGGAAGAGGAGGCCGGATGAAGTTCAGCTACTGCATGCTGCCGGACTACCCGCTGTCGGACTCGCTCGACATGATCCAGACGGCCGACGAGCTCGGGTACTACGCCTGCTACTCGGTCGACGAGACCTGGCACAAGGACCTGTGGCTGCTGTTCGCCGCTGCGGCAGACAAGACGAACAACATCCGCCTGGGCCCGAACGTCACCCACGTCTTCCTGCGCGAGCCGACGCTGATCTGCCAGCAGCTGGCCACCCTCGACGAGCTCACCGGCGGGCGCACGGAGTGCGTGGTCTCCACCGGGAACTTCGTGATGATGCAGCAGTACCACCTCGACTGGGCGAGCAAGAAGCCGCTCTCACGCCTGCGCGAGGCGATGCACGTGATGCGCACGTTCCTCGACGAGGGCAAGATCGACTTCGAGGGCGACTTCTTCCAGTACACCGGCCTGTTCACCGCCGCCCGGCCCGTGCAGGAGCGGATCCCCCTCTTGATGGGCGCGATGAAGGGGCCGCGCTCGTTCGAGACGGCCGGCGAGATCGCCGACGGCATGCACCATGCGCTGTCCTACTCGCGCCAGGCGTACGACTACGCGGTCGAGCACGTGAAGATCGGCGCCGACAAGGCCGGGCGGAGCATGGACGACATCGACGTGGGCGCGTGGGTGGTCTCGGTGGTCTCCGAGGACGGCGAGGCGGCCAAGCGGGCGGCGCGCACGCTCGTCGCCTTCTACGTGCCCGCGATGCCGCCGGAGCAGGTGGAGCGCCACGGGATCGACCCGGCGGAGCTGCAGCCGATGTTCGACGCCTTCGCCGCGGGCGACGTGGCGGGTGCGATCGAGCAGTTCTCGCCCGAGATGGCGGAGAAGCTGTCGGTGGCCGGGACGCCGGAGGAGTGCGTCGAGAAGATCAAGCGCGACATCCAGCCGGCCGGGGTGGACCACATGATCCTCGCGCTGTCCGACTCGCCCCTCGTGGAGTTCTTCTCGGGCCAGGGCGTGGACGGCGTACCGCCGATCAAGGAGCAGCTCAAGCTGGTGGCCGACCGGGTGATGCCCGCGTTCGCCTGACGCTACTGGGGCGCCTGCGGGCCCTGAGAGGGAGCCTGCGGGCCCTGCGCGGGTCGCTCGGGAGCCGGAGGCGGCGGCGGTGGCGCGCCCGCCGGCTGACCAGCCGCCTCGGGCCGCGGCAGGCCGCCGCCGCCGGAGCGATCCGCCTCCCAGACCTTGTTCAGCTCGCTCTGGGCGTACCAGATGCCGACCGGCCCGATCAGCAGCAGGAGGATGAAGATGATGGGCCCACTCGCGCGGTTGGCGAGCCCCACGGCCTCCTGCGAGCTCTCGATCCGCGCACTCGTCCTCCATAGCGTTACGAGCGCCGGGACGATGATCAGAGCGCCGAGCGTGACGGCGAGCACCGACTGGCCTGGGCTCTGGCCGAGGTCTCTGTTCCGGGCCCTGCCGAGGTCGCGCATCTCCCGGTTGATGAAGTACCACCAGAAGATGTAGTAGATCCCGATGGTGACGATGCTGAGCGCTACTACGCCGAGGGGATTGCGGATCTTCGCGGTCGAGCCAGTCCCTGCGATCTGAACCTCTTCGGCCATTGGCCACCTTCGGTCGGGTGCCGCCGGATTATCCCGCGAACTCCGCGCGAAATCCGGCGTGCACGCCGACCGGCATGGGTCAGGCCGTCGCTGCGGTGGCCGCCTTCGTCTCGTCGTCGGCGGCCCAGTCGAGCCACTCCTCGAAGGCCGGACCGGCGAGGGTGGCGTTCGGGCCAGGGAGGAGGGCGCCGTTCGCAAGGAGCTCGGCGTCCGGGTCGGACTGGTCGCTGAGCTCCTCGACCCGCGCCGGATCGCCGCGGCGGGCGGCAAGCAGCGATGCCATCTCAACGAGGCTCTCCGCACGCGGACCGGCGATCTCCAGGATCTGGTCGCTCTGCGACTCCGACTCGGGGCTGGTCGCGAGCGTCACGAGCGCCTGGGCGACGGTCCGGGCGGCGACGAGCTGCGTGCGCATTCGCGGTAGGTAGCTGACCTCGCCCTGCCGGCCCCACATCATGAGCTCCTCGACGAACTCGTGGAACTGAGCGGCGCGCAGGATGCGCGCGGGGACCGGCCCCGCGAGCATGGCCTGCTCGTGGACGATCTTCGCCGCTTGATAGCCGCCGGAGAACTTGTCGATCCCGATGATCGAGACGACGACGATCCGCTTGACCCCGGCGCGCTCGGCGGCCTCCTGCAGGTTCCGCGCAGACGCCGTGAAGAAGGCCGTGGCCTCATCTCTGTCGGGCGAGTTCCCGGTGGCGGCGTCGACGACTACTTCGACGCCGTCCAGCGCGTCGGCCAGGCCGTCGCCTGTGACCAGGTCCACACCGTTGGAGCGCGACATCGCGATGACGTCGTGTCCCCGGGCGTGGAGCAGGTCGACGACATGATGCCCGACCCTTCCCGTCGCTCCGGCAACCGCGATCCTCTTACTCGCTTCCATGACTGCTCCTTTTCGTTGCTCGAACCTCCTCACCGTTGATGACGGAAGAGCACGCCAGAATGTGACGAACCTGCATCGACAAAGGAGGAGGTGTCACGCGATGGTAAATCCGATCCCGCAGGGCTATCCCCGCGTTACCCCGTACCTGATCGTCGACGGCGCGAGCGCCGCGATCGACTTCTACAGCTCGGTGCTCGGCGCGACCGAACGCATGCGCATGGACGCTCCCGACGGCAAGATCGGACACGCCGAGCTCGGGATCGGCGACTCCGTCGTCATGCTCGCCGACGAGCACCCCGAGATGAACGCCCGTGGTCCGAGGTCATTCGGCGGATCGCCGGTGTCGCTGATGGTCTACGTCGAGGACGTGGACGACGTGTTCGCACGCGCACTCGTGGCCGGGGCTAAGGAGCTTCGGCCCGTGGAGAACCAGTTCTACGGCGACCGCATGGGGGCCTTCGAAGACCCGTTCGGGCACGAGTGGAACGTGGCCACGCACGTGGAGGACGTGCCGCCGGACGAGATGGCGAAGCGGTCGGCGGAGGCGGCGCAGGCAGGCTGAGCGGCGAACTCAGCTTGGCCGCTCCGGAAGCGTCCGGGGAAGCCCGAAATGCGGGAACACGCGGCTGTCGCCGAACCAGGTGATGGCGGAGATGTGATCGCCCTCGAGCGTCAGCACCATCAGCCCGTACGGATTGGCGATTCCCGTGCGCGCGTCAGGGAGGTAGCAGCCGAACGCGGGCTGACCATTGGCCCGCGTGGGCACGAGCCGGAGGGGTTGGCCGCGTAGGGCGGCGCGGTCGTGGAGGAAGCTCGCGATCGCTGCGTGGCCCTGGTACTCGAAGGGCTGCGGCGGCATCGTGAGCCAGGCGTCGTCGGTCAGCAGCGAGACGACTCGGTCCACGTCTCCGCTCTCGACGGCGTCGGCGAAGCGGCCGACCAGCTCGCGCTCGCGCGGCGTGCGTGGCAGTGGCGCTCGCTCACGGTCACGGGCTGGAAGCCGCTCCTCGAGCGTCGCCCGGGCGCGCTGCAGGGCGCCCTTGACCGCGGCTTCGCTCGTCCCGAGCATGTCCGCGACCTCCGCCGCCCGGAAGCCGAGCACGTCGCGCAGCACCAGCGCCACCCGCTGGCGCGGGGGCAGTTCCTGGAGGGCGGTCACGAACGCCAGGCCGACAGCCTCCTTGAACTCGTAGCGTGCCTCCGGTCCGGGCGCCGTGTCGGCGACCGTATCGAGGAGGGAGTCGGGGTACGGCTCCAGCCAGAGCGGCTCGGTGCGGCGCGTCGGCTCGGGCGGCTCGGCCATCGCCGGCACCTCGCGCGGGCGGCGGCCCCTGTCCCGCAGCGCGTTCAGACACCGGTTCGTCGCGATCCGGTAGAGCCAGGTGCGCAGCGACGCTCTGCCGTCGAAGCGCTCAAGCCCGCGCCAGGCGGCCAACAGCGTCTCCTGGAGAAGATCCTCGGCGTCCTGAACCGAGCCGAGGATCCGGTAGCAGTGCAGCTGGAGCTCCCCCCGGTAGGGGTCGATGAGCTCGCGGAACGCGTCCTCGTCTCCCGCGCGGGCGCGGGAGAGCGTTCGCTCGGTCACGACGGCATCCTCGCACGGCCATCCCCTTTCGCGTGCCTCACAGGTAATGACCCCATCCGCGCGCAGAAGGAATCGCCGGTTCCTTTCGGACCCAGGTGGTGTCCAAGCAAGACAGAACCCGACCGATGGAAGGAAGCGCAATGAACATGCCGCCGATCGTGTCGCCTCAGGAGTGGGCGGCGGCGCGCGAGGAACTGCTTGTCAAGGAGAAGGAGGTGACCCGCGCCCGCGACGCGCTGGCAGCCGAGCGCCGCCGGATGCCGTGGATGGCGGTGGAGAAGGACTACCGCTTCGAGGGCCCGAACGGCCCGGCGAGCCTGGCGGACCTGTTCGAGGGCCGCAGGCAGCTGATCGTCTACCGGGCCTTCTACGGGCCGGACGTCACCACTTACCCGGAGTCGGGCGGCGCCTACCCGGAGCGGGCCTGCGTGGGCTGCTCGATGGTCGCCGACCAGGTCGCACACCCGGGGCACCTGAACGCGAGGGACACGACGCTCGCGTATGTCTCGCGCGCCCCCCAGGCCGAGATCCAGGGCCTGAAGGAGCGCATGGGCTGGGAACTCATCCCCTGGTACACGCTCACGGACGACTTCGACAACGACTTCGGCGTCGATGAGTGGCACGGGCACAACGCCTTCATCCGCGAAGGCGACCGGATCTTCCGCACCTACTTCATCGACGCCCGCGGCGACGAGCACCTGGGCACGACCTGGAGCTATCTCGACATCACGGCGCTCGGGCGCCAGGAGGAGTGGGAGGACTCGCCGCACGGCTACCCGCAGACCCCGCCGTACCAGTGGTGGAACTACCACGACGCGTACGGCGAGGACGCGTGAGGGCGGCGCCGTGGGCCTGTGACGACTCAGCCGGAATAGATCCCGGCTGCCCGCCGAGCGGCCGCCTGATCGCGGTAGAAGGTCAGCGCCAGCAGAGTTTCCTCCGGGATACGCCAGAGCATGGCGCTGTGGCGATCGATGTCCAGCCCGCTCCCACGACCATGTCCGACCGAGTGCACCAAGACCAGAACGATGTCGTCGGCCTCCTTCATGTCGGTGGGCTCCCACGTGAAGGTCTCCCACACCTCGTGGACCTCGGCCATGAAACGGCGTATGCCGTCGTGGCCCAGGTACACCTCGGGATTGAAGACCCGATCGGACATGTCGAGCTGGAAGTCCGGTGCAGACAGCGCGGCGAGCCCCTCCGCGTCGCCGCGATTCAACGCCTCGTGGGCGCGCCGGACGATGTTCGTTCTCGCGGACATCGTCAGACCGGGTCACCAACCGCCACGACGGACGCGTCGTTGCGTTCGTGAGGGCTCACCTACGCCGACCCTATCCCCTACCCGGGGCGGGCGTAGACTTCGGGGTCTAGCGCTCCGAGGAAGAGGAGGTTCCGTGCCTGAGATGGATCCAACTTTCTATCGGTCGCCGGCCGCCGCAATCGCCGCGCCAGCCGAGACGCTCGCTTACGTTGCCGCGTTCGACCCGGCCGGCAAGCAGCGCGACGCCATGACGGTGGTCGACTGCGACGCCGGGTCGCCCACCTACGGCGAGCTCGTTGGCTGGACGGAGCTGCCTACCGCCGGCAACGAGCTGCATCACTTCGGCTGGAACGCCTGCTCCAGCGCGCTCTGCCACGAGGGCCACGCCCATGACGGCGCGCTCGAGCGCCGTTACCTGATCGTGCCGGGCCTGCGGTCGTCGCGCACCTACGTGCTCGATACCGGGCCCGACCCCCGGCAGCCGCAGATCGTCCGCACTATCGAGCCGGAAGAGCTCGCGGCCAAGGCCGGCTACTCCCGCCCGCACACCGTGCACTGCGGACCGGGCGGCATATTCATGTCCAACCTGGGCGCCGCCGACGGCGGCGACGGCCCGGGCGGGGTGGCGCTGATCGACCACGACACCTTCGAGGTCACCGGTGCCTGGGAGACCGACCGCGGCGAGCAGTACTTCTCGTACGACGTCTGGTGGCACCTGAACGACAACGTCGCCATCACCTCGGAGTGGGCGACCCCGTCGATGATCGAGGACGGGTTGAACCCCGAGGACCTCCTGGGAAAGCGGTTCGGGCACCACCTCGACTTCTGGAGCCTGTCCGAGGGGAGGCTGACCCAGCGCGTCGACCTCGGCGACGAGCACCAGATGGTGCTCGAGCTCAGGCCCGCTCACAATCCCCGGAGGGCCTGGGGCTTCGTCGGCGTGGTGATCAGCGTCGAGGACCTGTCCGCGTCCGTGTGGCTGTGGCACCGGGAGGACGACCGGTGGACCGCGAAGAAGGTGATCACGATCCCCGCCGAGCCCGCCGAAACCGCCCAGCTCCCACCTGCGCTTCAGCCCTTCGGGGCGGTTCCGCCGCTGGTGAGCGACATCGACCTGTCCGTCGACGACCGCTGGCTGTACGTGTCGTGCTGGGGGACCGGGGAGCTCAAGCAATACGACGTGAGCGATCCGCACAACCCGAGAGAGGCGGGCTCGGTGCGACTCGGCGGGATCGTCGACGGAACCCCGCACCCGGCCGAACCCGAGCTGCGCCTGGCGGGTGCGCCCCAGATGGTGGAGGTGAGCCGGGACGGTCGGCGCGTGTACTTCACGAACTCGCTCTACGCGTCGTGGGACGACATCTTCTACCCCGACGGCGTGGGCGCTTGGATGGCCCGTGTCGACGCGAACACCGAGTCCGGCGGCATGACCGTCGACCCGAAGTTCTTCCCCCACGGCGACGACTTCCGGGGCCTGCGGATCCACCAGACCCGCCTCCAGGGCGGGGACGCGTCGAGCGACTCCTATTGCTTCGTCGACTAGCTGAACAAAGCGCTCGCTTTCCTTCAGCTATCCCCCTCGACCGCGAACGTGTTGCCGTCCGGGTCCTTGAACCAGGCGACCTTGCCGCCGCCGGCCCTCGGTGAGATCCCCTTCTCGTCGGTGGTCACCTCCTGGTAGTGCTCGAACGCCACGCCGTTCGAGCTCAGCTCGTCGACCACGTCTTCGACATCGTCGACGTACCAGGTGGCCAGGGTCGCGGTCGACTTGCCGGCGTGTGCGGGTGACGGATAGACGTGCAGCGAGGCCTCGCCCGCGCTCTCATAGATCCGGCTGCCGTCTGCCCCGGCCCGTGCCGCGACGAGGCCGAGCTTCCCTTCGTAGAACTCCCGCGCCCGCTCCATGTCGGAGACCGCGATCGACGTGTTCAGCTTGTAGCCGCTCAAGCTCATATGTGTCAGCAGAGGGCCCCGCATCCGCGCGCGGGGCCCTCTGACCTCTCACACAGCTACTGCAACCAGGCGTCCACCTTGTCCCGGTTCTCCTCGACCCAGTCCTGGGCGGCCTGGTCGGGGTCCTCCTTGTCGCCGGCGATCGCCTTCGCCACCGCCTCCTGGTCGTCGTTCGTGAGCTTCATCGCCTTCAGCACGTCGTACGCGGGTGAGCCGCTCTCCGCGAACTCCTTGCTGAAGAGCTTGGTGATCACCGTGATGTCGTATTCGCACTTGTACTGCTCGGGGTCGCCGCCGGCCTTGGCGTCGTCCTTGCAGCCGGGGAAGCGCGGTGGCAGCTTCACCTCGGCCAGGTCGTACTCCTGGTTGAGGAACTGCGGGGTGTACCAGTAGAAGATGACCGGCTCTTCCTGCTTGTAGAGCTGGCTCCAGCGCGCCACCTGGGCCGGCTCCGCGCCGGCCGTCACGTGCTTGAAGTTGAGGTCGAGTGCCTCGATCAGCTCCTTGTCCTTCTGGACGTAGCTCGGGTCGCCGCCCAGGAACATCCCCTGGTCGCCGGACTCGGGCGTCTGGAACAGCTCCTCGTTGCCCTTCAGGCCCTCCCAGGTCTTGAACTCGGGGTGCTCGTCCATCAGGTACTGCGGGATGAACCAGCCGATGTGGCCCTCCACGCCGAGCGGGCCGCCCATCACCACCGACTTCTGCTTCTCGATGTACTGCTCGTACTCGTCGACGTGCTGCCAGTCCTCGAGCACGGCGTCGACCTTGCCGTCGGCCATCGCCTGGAACACCGGGATCTCGGCAATCTTGGTGATCTCGACCTCGCAGCCGAGGTCCTCCTCGAGCACGGCCTTCGCGATGTAGACGTTGGCCGTCGAGCCGGCCCACGCGTTCTCGTTGATCGTGACCGTGCCGCACTCCTCCGCGGAGGCGCTTTCGCCGCCGCCTCCACCGCCGCCGCCCGCGGGCTCCTCATCCTTCTCCTCGCCGCACGCTGCGACGAAGAGCGCGAGGACGAGAGCCAGAACGACGATCGATACGCGCCGTGCGCGCGTCACCGTCCCCTCCTCCATTGGATACCCCCTCATCGTGGTTGAACCTTCCGCGGGCCCTGTGTGACCCGGTCGAGCGCGATTCCGAGGGCGAGGATCGCCAGAGAGGCGACCACCCCCTCGCCGAACTCGTTGCGCTGCAGTCCGCGCGCCACCAAGTCGCCGAGCGCGCCCGACCCCACCAGCCCGCCGATCACGACGACGGCGAGGACCAAGATGATCCCCTGGTTCACGCCCAGCATGATCGAGTCGCGGGCGAGTGGCAGCTTCACCTTCGTCAGCACCTGCATCCGTGACGCGCCGAACGCCGACGCCGCCTCGACCGCCTCCTTCGAAACGCCCCGCAGCCCCGAGGTCACGAGCCGGATCACGACCGGGACGGCGTACAGCACCGAGGCGACCACGCCCGGGATGCGGGACACCGGAACCAGGTAGATGAACGGGATGATGTACACGAGCTGGGGAAGCGTCTGCAGCGTGTCGAGGAGTGGCCGCAGCCGCCTCTCGACGCGCGGGCTCTCCGCCGCCCAGATCCCGATCACCAGCCCGATCGCCACGGCGAGCGCCGTGCCGACGAGCACCTGCGAGGCCGTGTCCATCGCCGGCTCCCAAACACCCATGACCCCGATCGCCGCCAGCATCACGAAGGCGGTGATCGCGGGCCGCAGGCCGCTCAGCACGAAGGCGATCGCGGTCAGGCCCGCGAGCACGACGAACCAGGGCGACTCCATCAGCACCACCCTGATCGGCTCGAGCATGTATTCGAGCATGAAGTTGCCGACCGGCTCGGTGATGCCGAACAGGAACTTGTCCGGGTTCTGCACGAAATCGAGCACATCCTGGATCCAGCCCAGCAGCGTGTCCTCGATCGTCGCCGTGTAGACCGTCGTCGAGGTCTCGAACTCGTCCGGGTAGTTGCTGTCCGCGCCCAGCGCCCGCGCCACGAGGACGGCGGCCGCGATGGCCCCGAAGGTGGCGAGCGTCGCCATGCGCGCCTTGCGGCGCTTCTCGTCGGTGAGGTGCCGGCGGGCGGGATCGGTGCGCTCCGCGATCGCCGACGTGGCGCGGTCGAGCGCGATGGCCATGATCACGATCGCGATGCCGGCCAGGAGCGCCAGCGCGGGGTTCGAGTAGAGCCCATTGGTCACCACGTCGCCGAGCCCGCGCCCGCCGATCAGGCCGGCGATCACCACCAGTGAGAGCGCGAACATGATCGTCTGGTTGACGGAGAGCAGGAGCTGGCGCCGCGCGAGCGGGAGCTGCACTTTGCGCAGCGTCTGGGCCTTCGTCGCTCCGAAGGCCTGAGAGGCCTCGACCGAGTCCTTCGTCACGCCGCGGATCCCGAGCGCTGTTATGCGCACCGCCGGCGGGATCGCGTAGATCATCGTGGCGATCACGGCCGCCGCGGGGCCGACCGAGAAGAGGATCACGATCGGCATCAGGTAGGCGAAGGCCGGCACGATCTGCATGGCGTCGAGCGCCGGCGTGATGGCCCGGTAGAAGCGGTCGTTGCGACCCGCAATCACCCCGATCGGCACGCCCACGGCCAGCGACAGCGACACCGCCGCCAGCATCAGGGCGAGCGTCTGGATGCTCTCCTCCCAGAGGCCCATCAGCGCAAAGGAGGCGAACGCGGCGGCCACGATCAGCGCCGCCCGCCAGCCGCCGAAGCGGAGCACGATCAGGGCGGCGGCGGCGACCGTGCCGACCCAGGTGAGCCACAGCAGCACGTCCTCGAGCGCGCCCACGAGCCACTCGGCGAGGGCCCTGAAGCCGTCGAGGACTACGAAGATGATGTTCGGGTCGGCCGCGGTGCGCTGGTCGAGGAGCCAGTTCTGGAGGTCGTCCAGCTTCGCGGGCATCTCCGCCCAGGTGAGCGACCCCGGCCAGCTGAAGTCGTTGCGAAGCGCGGCGAAGGCGACCACCATGACCGCGACGATCACGGCGACCTGGACCGGCTTGCTGCGCCAGCGGGCCGGCGCCGGCGCGAGGGCGGGGGCGCGAAGACCTCGGGTGGCTACCGCCACTTGGCGTCCTCGCGGCTAGCCACGGTCACCGTCGGGCGCCGGCTCGTCTCCACCGGCCATCGCCCGGAGGACCGTCTCGCGATCCACCACGCCCACGCAGCGGCCGTCCTCCATCGCCCGCACCGGCCCGTCGGTGGCGGCCACCATCGGCACCGCGTCCGTCACGGTGGTGCCCACCGGCAGCTCCGGTCCCGCGTTCTCCTCACCCGGCGCGGGTTCGCGCATGATCCAGCGGAGCGTCAGCACGTGCGCGCGCGGGATGTCGCGCACGAAGTTGGCCACGTACTCGTCGGCGGGCGACCCCACCAGCTCCTCCGGCGTGCCGAGCTGGACGATGGCGCCGTCGCGCATGATCGCGATCCGGTCGCCGAGCCGCAGCGCCTCGGGCAGGTCGTGCGTGATGAAGAGCATGGTCTTGCCGGTCTCCTCCTGGAGCCGGCAGACCTCGTCCTGCATGTCGCGCCGGATGAGCGGGTCGAGCGCGCTGAAGGGCTCGTCGTAGAGCATCAGCTTGGGGTCGACGGCGAAGGCGCGGGCCAGGCCCACGCGCTGCTGCATTCCGCCCGAAAGCTGGTCGGGGAACTGGTTGGCTGCGTCCTCGAGGCCGACCAGGTGGATCATCTCGTTCGCGCGCTCGAGCCGCTCGGCCTTGGAGACGCCCTGGATCTCGAGCCCGAAGGCCACGTTGTCGATCACGCGCCGGTGGGCGAGGAGGCCGAAGTGCTGGAACACCATGGACACGGTGTGGCGGCGCAGCTCGCGAAGCTCGGGCTGGTCGGCGGCCATCACGTCCTGGCCGGTGATGCGGATCTTGCCGGCGGTCGGCTCGATCAGGCGGATCAGCGTCCGGACAAGGGTGGACTTGCCCGAGCCCGACAGCCCCATGACCACGAACACCTCGCCGGGCCGGATCTCGATCGTGACGTCCCGGACGGCGACGACGTTGCCGGTCTTGCGCTGGAGCTCGGAGGGCGAGAGCTCCGCATCAGGGGTGCCGATGACCTTGTCGGGATGCGGCCCGAACACCTTCCAGACGCCCTCGGCGCGAACGACCGGCTCGCCGGCAGGTGCGTCCGCGGCGGGCGGCGAGACGGGTTGAACGGCAGCGCTGCCGCCGGTCTCGGTCATCTGCGGGCCATGATATATCAGGCTTCGGGCGCGCCGCCAGGCCAATTCGGGCGCAAAATCAGGCCTTAATAAGAACGGTCTGGAGCTCCGTTAGCGTGTCCATCGGATAGCGCCCGCCAACCCGCCCGATCCCGCTCTGCGAGCGCGCTCGGCCGCCCCACGGCAGGTGGGGCTCCCAGTAGTTCGTCGTCTCGTTCAGGTTCACGAGGCCCATGTGGACCGAGTCCGCGTAGCGCATCCCGGCCGCCAGGTCCGCCGTGAAGATCGCCGCCATGAGGCCGTACGACTGCGCGTTCGTCAGCTCGATCGCCTCCTCCAGGGAGGAGATGCCCATGATCGGCGCGATCGGGCCGAACGTCTCGTCGGTCACCGCGACCGAGTCGGGCGGCACCCCGTCGAGCACGGTCGGCTGCCAGTAGAGATCGGTCGGGAACCCGCTCGCCCGGCTCCCGCCGGCGACCACCGTCGCCCCGCGCGCCACGGCGTCGCCCACGTGCTCGTCCATCTTCGCCGCGCCCGGCTCGTTGTTCACCGGGCCCATCGTGGTGGCGTCGTCGAGCGGGTCGCCAAGCCGCACCTCGCGCTCCACCTCGCCCGCGAGCAGCGACCCGAACTCCTCGCGCACCGCCTCGTGCACGAGCAGCCGCTCGGCCGCCGAGCAGCTCTGCCCGGCGCCGAGGAAGCAGCCGACGCGCGCGGCCTCGGCGGCCGCCGCCAGGTCCGCGTCGTCCATCACGACGAACGGCCCGTTGCCGCCCATCTCGAGCAGCTGCGCCTTGCCGGCGGCTCGCCGCGCGACCGTCAGCCCGGTCACCGTCGAGCCCGTGAACGCCACGGCGGGCGTGCCCGGGTTCACGGCCAGCTCGTCGCCTACCTCGGGGCCCGGGCCGAGCACCATGTTGAAGACGCCCGGGGGGAGATCCGCCTCGGCCACGCACTCGGCCAGCACGCCCGAGCACACCGAGGTCGACGGCGCCGGCACCCACACCACGCAGTTGCCGCAGGCGAGCGCCGGCGCCAGCACCTCGGCGGGCATCGTGTAGGGCCAGTTCCACGGCGTGATCAGCCCGAGCACGCCCAGTGGCCGCCGCAGCAGCAGCACGCGCCGGCCGGGCGCGGCGCTCTCGGGGATCCGTCCCTCGATCCGCTTGCCGTCCTCCGCGGCCATGCGGAAGAACTCGATCAGCTCACCCACCTCGCCCTCGGCCTCCGCCTTGAGCGGCTTGCCCTGGTCGAGCGTCAGGACGCGAGCCAGCTCGTCCCGCCGACGCTCGCACACGTCAGCGGCGCGGTGCAGGAACCCGGCGCGCTCGAAGCCGGTGCGCGCCGCCCAGGCCGGGAAGGCCGCGTTCGCCGCCGCGATCGCGCGCCGGGCGTCCTCGCGAGAGCCCTCCGCCACCGGCCCGAGCGACTCGCCCGTGGCGGGGCTCGTGGCCTCCACGGTCGCGCCGCTCACGGCGTCCCGCCAGTCGCCGTCGATGAACATGCGGGTGGTCACGGGCCGCTCCTCAGCCCCGGCTGAACGCCGCCAGGATCTCGCGCTGGAACGCAAGCACGTGCTCGCGCATGATGCTGCGGGCTCGCGACCCGTCGCGCGCGAGCAAGGCCTCGAGCAGGTGCATCTGGTCGTGGACCGCGTGGCCCAGGCCCGGCACGCGGTCGAGCACCAGGTACCAGATGCGCAGCGAGTGGGTGAAGTACTGCTCGAGCGTCTCAATCAGATAGGGGTTGCCGGACGTCTCCCAGATGAAGTGGTGGATGCGCTCGTCGAAGCGCATCAGCCACTCCTGTTCGTGCGGCTTGGTGACCTCCTCGATCTCCTCGACGAGCGCCTCGGCGGCCGCGCGCGCCTCGCCGTCCATGCGCAGCGCCGCCAGCTCGGCCGCGTAGCCCTCGAGCTCGGCGCGCACCTCGGTGATGTTCACGATGTCGGACGCCTCGACGTCCGTGACGAAGGTGCCGCGGCGCGGCTGGACCGCGACGAGGTTCTCGAGCGCCAAGCGCTTCACCGCCTCGCGGAGGGGGGTGCGGCCGATCCCCATCTCGCGCATCAGCTGGTCCTCGCGCAGGACCGTGCCCGGAGCGAGACGCAGCGTCACGATGAGGTCACGCAGCTCCACGTAGGCGCGCTCGGCGACCAGCTTCGCCTGCTCGCCTGCCTGCAACGCCGCCGGCTCAGTCGCCATTGTGTTCCTCCACGGACTCGGCCAGGAGCGTCGCAACGTCGACCACGCGAAGCTCGTCGCCGCGCTGCCGTACGCCGTCGTCGAGCATGACGGTGCAGAACGGGCACGCCACGGCCAGCGCCTCGGCCCCCGTCTCTGCGGCTTCGCGTGCGCGCTCCTCGTTGATCTTCCCGGCCCTTTCCTCCATCCACATGTGCGCGCCCCCTGCCCCGCAGCAGAACGTGCGCTTACCGCTCCGCTCCATCTCGACCGGCTCGCCCACCGCCGCGACGATCTCGCGAGGGCCTTCCAGCACGTCATTGTGCCGGGCCAGGTAGCACGAGTCGTGGTAGGTGATCGCGTTGCCGTTCGAGCTCGGCTCGAGGCGTCCTTCGCGCATCAGCTCGGCGAGCAGCTCGGAGTGGTGGACCACCTCGTAGTCGCCGCCGAAGTCCGGGTACTCGTTGCGGAGCGTGTTGAAGCAGTGCGGGCAGCTCGCGACCACCTTCTTCACGCCTGACTCGTTCAGCGTGCCGACGTTCTGCTCCGCGTAGGCCTGGAACAGGTACTCGTTGCCCATGCGCCGGGCCGGGTCGCCCGTGCAGGCCTCACGCGGGCCGAGGATTGCGAAGTCGACGCCCGCGGCCTTGAGCAGCTTCACGGTGGACTCGGCGGCGGTGCGGGCGCGCTCGTCGAACGAGGCGGCGCAGCCGACCCAGTAGAGGATCTCCGGTGCGGGGTCGCCCGGCTCGAGCACCTTGACCCCGAGCCGCTCGGCCCAGTCGGCCCGCTCGGTCTGCGGTTTGCCCCAGGGGTTGGAGGCGCGCTCGACGTCGCGCAGCATCTGCTCGGCCTCGCTCGGGAAGCGCGAGTCCACCATCACCAGATGGCGGCGCAGGTCGATCACGTGGTCCACGTGCTCGATCGACACCGGGCACTCCCGCACGCAGGCGCCGCAGGTCACGCAGTCCCAGACGATCTCGTCCTTCACGGCGTCCGGGACGAGCGGAGCGGGCTCGAACTCGCCGTTGCCGGTACGGACGAGCGCCGGCCCCTCGGCGAAGACCTGGTCCCGCAGGGCCATGATCAGCAGCTTGGGCGAGAGCTCCTTGCCGGTGGCCCAGGCGGGGCAGACGTCCTGGCAGCGGCCGCACTCGGTGCAGGAGAAGGTGTCGAGCGTCTGCTTCCAGGTCATGTCCCTGACGGTGCCGGCGCCGAAGCGCATCTCGTCGTCCGGGACGTCGAAACGGAGCGGCTCCAGGTGCCCGTGCGGGCGCGTGGAGGCGAAGAACACGTTCACGGCGGCGGTGACGATGTGCAGGTGCTTCGAGTGGGGGAGGTAGGCGAGGAAGCTGAGGATGATCAGGACGTGGGCCCAGACGAAGACACGCTCGAGCACCTCTTCGCCGAAGAGCCCGGACAGCGCGTTGGAGATCGGCGACCAGTCGGCCGGCCACTCATTCAAGCCCAGCGCGATCCGCGCTGCGTGCCAGAGCAGGAGGGTGGTGACGATTCCGGCAATGAGGGCGAGGATGAGGTCGGCCTCGCCGAGGTGGCTGCCCTCGAAGCGCTTGGGGCGCTGGACCTTGCGGATGATCGCGGCGCCGATGACGCCCACGAGGACGAGGACGGCGAAGACGTCGACCATCAGCGCGAACCAGCCCTGGTGGCCAAGCCACGGCAATGTGGCGTGCTTGTCGACCGCCCCGATCATCGCGATCACGATCGTGGGGAAGAGGACGAGGAAGCCCCAGAAGATCGCCGTGTGGATGAGCCCGGGGACGAGCCGCTGGAGGAGCTTGCGCTGGCCGAGGACGACAGTGGCCTCGTACTTCGCGCGGGTTGGGATGTCGTCGAAGCGCTCGACCGGCTTGCCCATGCGGAGCAGGCTTACGAGCAGCCGCGTACGGCGGGCAAAGAGGAAGCCGCTCACCACGAGCGCCGCGGCGAGCGCGACAGCTCCGATCGCCACGTCTATGGCGAGCCCCCTCTTCGCAGCTCGGCGGTGATGGCCGGCACGATCTCGGTGAGGTCGCCGATGACGGCGTAGTCGGCGTTGTTCAGGATCGGGGCCTCGGCGTCGGAGTTGATCGCCAGGATCTTCTTCGCGCCCTTGCAGCCGGCGATGTGCTGCGTGGCGCCGCTGATGCCGCATGCGATGTAGAGGTCGGGGGAGACCTTGGTGCCGGTCTGGCCGACCTGGTCGGTGTGCGGTCGCCAGCCCGCCATGGTCACGACGCGAGAGCAGCCGACCGCGGCGTTCAGGAGGCCGGCCAGCTCCTCGAGGAT
This sequence comes from Thermoleophilaceae bacterium, assembly GCA_046462295.1. Taxonomy (GTDB): domain Bacteria; phylum Actinomycetota; class Thermoleophilia; order Solirubrobacterales; family Thermoleophilaceae; genus JACVRW01. Next base: position 16,704 of record JBKGUS010000584.1, read on the forward strand.
GGCGAAGCCGTCGGCCGAGCCGACCCCGCGGCCGCCGCTGATGACGACCTTGGCCTCGGCGAGGGAGATGCCCTTGGTCTCCGCCTCCACCCGCTCAGTGACTCGCACCGCCAAATCCGCTTCGCTCAACTCTGGCGCCAGCGGCCTCACTTCCACCGCTTCACCGTTCACGGTTGCCGGCTGCACCGCGTGCGGAGCACACGACAGCAACAAGGGGGAGCCCTTGATGCGTGCCTCCTCCAGGAGGCTGCCGCCCCAGCGGATCCGCGTGACCGTGCCGTCCATCGCTGCCTTCGTGCAGTTGGCCGCGAACGGGAGGTCCATTCGGGCGCCTACGTGGGCCATCACCTCGTTGCCTCTGTTCGAGCCCGCGGCGACGATGGCGCTCGGGTTCGTGCCGTCGGCGACGTCGGTGAGGCAGCGCGCCCAGGCGGCCGGTGCGTAGGCGCGGAGCCGGTCGTCCTCGGCTACGTGGGCGGTCGTCACGCCGTGCGCGCCGAGCTCGTTGGCGGCGTCCGTGGCGCCCGGGCCGATCAGCAGCGCTTCGAGCGGCTCGTCCGCGCTCATGCCGCGCGCCAGCGCCAGTGCCTGCAGCGACAGCTCGTCAGGGCGGCCGTCTTGGTGCTCGACCAGCACAAGCATCAGGTCGACCGTCCTGACTTTTGGGGTCTATGTCCCCACAGGACGGGACAGTCGGTCATGCGACCCCGATCTCGCGCATGATCTCGACCACCTTCGGCGCCGCTTCGGGACCCTGGCCCAGCACCTCGGCCTGCTTGCCCTGGCCGGGCGGCACCACCAGGCGCAGCTTCTCGAGGCGGGGTTCGGGGCGGGACGGCGTGCTCGTCTCCACCGGCTTCGAGCGCGCCCTCAGCTTGGCCGGCACCGACGGGTAGCGCGGCAGGTTGATTCCCTCGAGCACGGAGACCACCGCGGGCAGCGGCAGCAGGTACACGTCGCGGCCGCCCTGCACCTCCTGCTCGCAGCGCGCCACGCCGTCCTCGACCGAGAGCCCCTTAAGGCCCGTCGCGATCGGCCGCCCGAGCGCATGCGCCACTCGGATGCCGACCTGGTATCCACCCGAATCGGCCGATTCGTTGCCG
>JBKGUS010000585.1:0-10004 GCA_046462295.1 Thermoleophilaceae bacterium
ACAACGAGCCCGTCAAGACCGGCCTCCTGTTCGCCGCCATCCTCGCCGCCGGCGCCCTCGCCTTTTCGCTCGGCGGTGGCCTCGGGCTCGACGAGGCGGCCAGGAGGGCCATCAGGGCGGCGCTGCTCGTCCTCGCCGCCACCTGGATGCGCGCCGCCGCCGGCGCCGAGGGACTGAGGGACGTGGGACGGCGGGTGCTCGGCTGGGCGCACAGGGTCCCCGCGGCGGACGAAGCTGCCCACGTCCTCGACAACCTCGAGACGGAGGGCCGTCTGGCTGAGGCGGGCCGCGCCCTGGCCGACCGGCTCAGCGGCGTCAAGCGGCGCCCGCTGCCGTTCGTCGACGCGGCGCTGACGTGGGTGGTGAGCGAGTCTCAGCGCGGCGCGCGCGCCGACACCAGCAGGTTGTAGAAGAGCGCCGGCGGCAGGCGGGGCTCCAGCAGCGAGCGGTCCAGGCGCTGCAGCAGCAGGTAGCCGCGGTACGCGTACTCCCGCCACGCCCACGGGACCTCCGTGGGCTCGGCGGTCGCCTCGAGCGTCCGGTTTGCCCAGCCGAACAGCGACGCCGCGAGCTCCTCGCCACGCACGCGCACATCCTCGAAGCCGGCGTCCCGGACGTGGCCGGTCAGCTCGCCGGGCGTGAACGCGTGCACGTCCACGACGCCCTCGAGCTCGTCCTCCTCGCCGGGCCCGGCGCCGTTTCCGTTCGACGGGCGCCGGCTCGCTCCCATCAGCGCGCGCCACAGCGGCGCGACCACCATGGCCCCGCGCTTCGGTACGGCCGAGATGCGGTCGCCGTGCTTCGAGGGCTCGCCGCAGAAGGCGACGACACCCCCGGGGCGCAACACCCTGCGGAACTCGCGGAAGGCGCCAGCCAGGTCCGGCAGGTGGTGCAGCACCGCGTGGCCCAAGACGAGGTCGAAGGAGTCGTCCTCGAACGGGAGCGAGGCGGCCTCGCACTCCCGGGTCTCGACGGGAAGACCGAGTTCGCTCGCCGAAGCGGACAGCGCGCTCAGCATCCCCGGCGAGATGTCGGTGGCCACCGCCTCGCGGAGCACGCCGGCCCGCATCAGGTTCAGCGTGAAGTAGCCGGTGCCGGCCCCGATCTCGAGCCCGCGGTCGAACACGCCAGGCTCGCGGCCGAGCGCCTTGCGGAGCTTTCCGAGCACCTGCGCCCGGCCGACGTCGCCGTAGTTGATGCCCCACTTGGAGTCGTAGTGCTCCGCTGCGAGGTCGTGGTAGCGCACGTTCGCGGCGCGGATCTTCTCGGCCGTCCGGGACATTCGCCGGGAGAGAGTAGTACCTACACTCCGGCCGCCGATGCAGCAGGAGACGGTTCAGCGCGACCAGCCCGACGGGGTTCCGCCGCTCGAGCTCACCGGCGAGCGCACCCTTCCAGACGTCCCGGCCGAGAACTACTGGTTCCGCCGCCACCTGGTCGTGTACGAGTGGATCGCCGAGCGCTGCGCCGGCCTCAAGGTCGTCGACATGGCCTGCGGAGAGGGCTACGGCAGCGAGGTGCTGGCACGCCGCGCGCGCGAGGTCACGGGCGTGGACGCCAACCCCGAGGCGTTCGAGCACGCACGGCTCAAGTACACCCGGCCCGGCGTCCGCTTCGTCCGCAACATGATCGAGCTGCACTCCGAGCCGTGCGACGTGGTCGTGTTCCTCCAGACCATCGAGCACGTCCCGGACCCCGAGGGGGTGCTGCGGCACTTCAAGGAGATGGCCGGCACGGTCTACGTGTCGACGCCGAACCTGCTCACGCTCGCTCCCGCGGGGGCGGACAAGTCCGGCAACCCGTGGCACATCCGCGAGTATCGGGTGGCGGAGTTCCGGGGGCTGTGCGAGAGCGTGTTCGAGCGTGTCGACCTGTACGGGCTCTTCCACGCCCGCAAGCTGCGCGCGCACGAGCTGGCGCTGCGGGCCGGTTGGGACCGCGTGCACCCCGCCCTCGGGATCACGAAGGCGTTCTACGATCGCTTCACCCCGGCCATCGGGGCGCGCGACTTCGCGCTGCGGCGCGACGGCCTGGAGGGAGCGCTCGACTTCGTCGCGGTCCTGAGATGACGGGCCGGCGGCCGGGGGCGCTCGCGCTCCTCCTGCACTCGCACATGCCGTACGTGGAGGGGTTCGGCACCTGGCCGTTCGGCGAGGAGTGGCTCTGGGAGGCGGTGGCGTCCGTGTACCTGCCGCTGCTCGACGTCATCGACGGCGCGCCGGTGACGGTCGGCCTGACGCCGGTGCTGTGCGACCAGCTCGAGGAGATGGGCGGCGAGCCGGGCGAGCGCTACGTGCGCCACCTGGCGGAGATCAGCGCGGTGATCCATGCCGAGGACTCGGCCGGCCTGGCACGCGGCGGCGAGCCGAGGCTGGCCGCCGAGCTGCGGCGCGCGGGCGGCGACTACGTGTTCGCCGCGCGGGAGTTCGAGCGCAGGGGGCGCGATCTGACGGCCGCCTTCCGCGCGCTCGACGGGGTCGAGCTGTGGACATCCGCCGCCACCCACGCGCTGCTGCCGCTGCTTGCGACGGATGCGGGGCGGCGGCTCCAGCTGGCCACCGGGACGGCGTCGCACCAGCGCCGCTTCGGGGAGTGGAGCGGCGGCTTCTGGCTACCCGAGTGCGCGTATGAGCCGGGGCTCGAGCGCGACCTGGCCGACCACGGCGTACGCGCGTTCTGCGTGGACCAGTCGGCGGTGCCCGGCTTCGACCACCTGCGGCCCGTGGCCACCGAGGCGGGGCCGCTCGCGATCCCGATCGACTGGCAGACGATCGAGCTCGTCTGGCACGAGGCCGCCGGCTATCCCGCGGACGGCGCGTACCGGGACTACCACCGCCGAACCGTGCACGACCTCAAGCCGTGGAGCAACTCGGGCCGGGCCTACGACCGTGACGCGGCGATGGCGCAGGCGCGCCGCCACGCTCGCGACTTCGTCGCCCGCGCGGCGGCGCGCCTGGCCGACGGCGGCCTCCTCTGCTGCGCCCTCGACACCGAGCTGCTCGGCCACTGGTGGTACGAGGGCCAGGACTGGCTGGCGGCGGTGCTGGAGGAGGCGCCGGACGCGGGCCTCGACCTGGTGACCGTCAGCGAGGGGCTGGAGCGCGTGGAGCCCCAGAGGGTGTCGCTGACAGCCTCGACGTGGGGGAGCGGGAAGGACCTGTCGACGTGGGACTCGCCGCGCGTGCGCGAGCTGGCCGTAGCGGCCCGGAGCGCCGAGCTCCGCACGGTGGCCGCGGCGGCACGCGCCACCGAGCCACGCGCCGCCCTCGAGCGCGCCGCCAGGGAGCTGCTGGCGCTGCAGTCGAGCGACTGGGCCTTCATGGTGACCCGTGACCTGGCCGGGGACTATCCGCAGAAGCGCATGGAGCACCACGGGGCCGAGCTGGAGGCGGCGCTGGAGGCGCTGGGCGGAAGCGGTGGCGCGGAGCCGGAGCCCGACCTGCGCGGCCTGGCGCCCGACCTCGACATGGCCGCGCTCACTACCCCTTAGGGCCCATCCTGCCGAGCGGGTAGTGCAGCACGATCGTGGCGACCCACATGAGGGACGCGGCGGTCGGGTTGAGGAACGCCACCGGCACCGAGAGCAGGAACAGGGCCGTGAACCCCAACCCAAGGGGGCTCACGAACGGCTCGTTGCGGGGGCGATGCTGCTCGTGGACCAGGCCGCGGCGGAGGGTGTAGGCGACCGCCAGCCAATGGGTCAGTGCAGCAAGTCCCAGGGTCCCCCCGAGCACGGCGGCCGCGATCGGCTCCTGCGTGTACCTGTCGTACAGCTCGGTCGCGAAGGGCACGAGCACGATCAGCGTCAGGAACGCGAGGTTGAGGGTCATCAAGCGTGAGTCGAACGCGCGCAACGTCTCGAAGAGACGGTGGTGGATGATCCAGAAGCGGCCGACCAGCACGAACGAGAGCAGGTAGGCGATCAGGCTCGGGATCAGGTCGACGAGGGCGTCGTCCAGCTCGTCTCCGGGGACCGTGGGCACGTCGAGGTTGAGGACGAGCAGCGTGATGGCGACCGCCATCACGCCGTCGGTGAAGGCCTCGATGCGACCGAGGTCGGTCCGCTCCACGCAGTGGAGCTAAGCCTTGGCGCCGGATGGACCCGCGAGGCGGCGCCTTCGCCCGCGCGACCGGGCTTCGAGGTCCCGCGTTTCGGGTATGCGGGCGGCGGCCTCCCCGCGTCCGTCACCGGTGACGAGACCGGTGGCTTCGAGCACAACGCCTGGCGCCCGATCTGGCGCGACGCGCCGGACGGCGATCGGCGCTACCGCAAGGGCGAGCTGCTCCTGGCCACCGAGGAGGACTTCGGGCCGGCCACGGAGGCATGCGCGAACCGCGGTCAGTTCACGATCGCCTCGCTGGAAGGCAGCTACGACGGCGAGGCGTGGCGCTCCACGCCGGCCAATCCGTTCCGCCTCCAGACTGTGGGCACGTGGAACCCGGCAGGGAAGGAAGGGTCGCGGCCGGTCGGCGGTCCCTACCACCCGCTGGCCAACTTCTGCTCGGCTCACTACTTCGACGTGGACGGGAACACCGTGACCTACGCCTGGTACGGCGAGGCACGCGCTTCCTCGACATCTCGGATCCGGAGTACCCGACGCAGTTCGCGTACTGGCGACCCGACGACGGCATCGTCTGGGCCTCCTACATGCACGACGGCTACGTCTCTGCCTGATCGAAGTTCGCTAGCTACGACAAGCGCATAGCGGCCGCCGAGGCCTCCTCGAGCACGGCTCCGAGGGTGCCGGCGATGACGTCGAACTCCTCCTGGCCGGCAACCAGCGGCGGCGAGATCTGCACGACCGGGTCGCCGCGGTCGTCGGCGCGGCAGATCAGGCCGCGCTCGAACAGCTGCGGCGACACGAAGCCGCGCAGCAGCGCGTTGCACTCGAGGTCGCTGAAGCCCTCTCGCGTCTCCTTGTCCTTCACGAGCTCGAGCGCGTAGAAGTACCCGCAGCCGCGCAGATCGCCGACGATCGGCAGGTCGAGCAGCTGTTCGAGCGCCGCGCGGAAGGCGCCCTCCTTCTCGCGCACGCCCGCCACGAGGCCCTCGCGCTTCATGATCTCGATGTTCTTCAGCGCCACCGCGCACTGCACCGGGTGGCCGCCGAACGTCATCCCGTGCGCGTTCACGCGCCCGGGCGCGTGAACGGCTCCATCACGCGCTCGCTCGCGATCAGGGCGCCGATGGCGGCGTAGGCCGACGACAGGCCCTTGGCCGACGTGATCAGGTCCGGCTCGACGCCGAAGCGCTGGCAGCCGAACCAGTGCCCGATGCGGCCGAAGCCGGTGATCACCTCGTCGAAGCAGAGCAGGATGCCATGCCGGTCGCACAGCTCGCGCACGCCATGCAGGTAGCCCGCCGGCGGCATGAACGAGCCGCCTGCGTTCTGTACCGGCTCGACGATCACCATCGCGACCGTCCCCGGCTCGGCCTGCACGATCGCCGCCTCGAGGTCGTCGAGCAGGAAGCGGGTGAAGTCCTCCTCGCTCTCGTCCGCCGGGCGGTGGTAGCGGTTGGTGTTGGAGACGTGGAGCACGTCCGGCACCAGCGGCTCGAACGGGGTGCGCAGCTCGGTGCAGCCGTTGATCGACAGAGCGCCCATGGTCGTGCCGTGATACGAGACGCGGCGTGCGATCGCCTTCCAGCGCCGCTCGCCGCGCGCGGTGTGGTACTGGCGCGCGAGCTTCCAGGCCGCCTCCACGGCCTCCGAGCCGCCCGACACGAAGAACACCCGGTTCAGGTCGCCGGGGGTCAGCTCGGCGATGCTGTCGGCCAGCTCGATCGCCCGCGGATGCGCGTAGGTCCAGTTGATCGCGAACGGGAGCTCGCGCATCTGCGCGGCGGCCGCGTCGCCCATCTCGTCTCCGAACCCGTAGCCGGCGTTGACGCAGAACAGGCCCGCGAGCGCGTCGAGGTAGCGTTTCCCGGCCGCGTCCTCGAGGTAGCAGCCGTCGCCCCTCACGATCACCGGGACGTCGTCGCTGCCCCCCATCTGAGTGAAGTGGAGCCAGAGATGATCGAGGTCGGGCATGGAGGCGGGCAGTATGACGTGGCGGTGCGCACGGGCCGCCACGCGGCGGCCCGTGCGCTTGGCTCCTAGGCCCGGGCGGGCTCGGCCTCAATGGCCGGTCCCTTCGGCAGCCACTCGAGCCACGTCGGCATGTACCAGTTCCACTCGCCGAGCAGCTTCATCGTGGCCGGCAGCAGCACGCCGCGCACCAGGGTGGCGTCGATCAGCACCGCCGCCGCCAGGCCCACGCCGAACTGCTTCATGTCGATGAACGAGAGCGTCGCGAAGATCGAGAACACCCCGACCATCACGAGCGCCGCCGCGCTCACCACGCCGGCCGTCGACTTGATGCCGTGGCTCACGGCCTCCTCCGTCGACTGGCCCCGGTCCACCGCCTCCTTGATCCGGCTGAGGATGAACACGTGGTAGTCCATCGAAAGACCGAACAGGATCACGAACAGCATCAGCGGGAACCAGGCCGTGATCGCGCCCGTGGAGTCGAAGTTCAGGAAGTCCTCGAAGTGACCGTCCTGGAACACCCACGTCACGATCCCCATGGCCGCGGCCACCGAGAGCACGTTCAGCAGGATCGCCTTGATCGGGATGACGATCGAGCGGAACGTGACCAGCAGCAGCATGAACGCCATCAGGAACACGAATCCGAACACGAACCAGATGCGTGAGCCCATGAGCTCGTTGAAGTCGACCGAGCCGGCCGTGAAGCCGGTCACGCCGACGACCTCGCCGCCGCTGACGCTCGGCAGCACCTCGGGGACGACGTCCTCGCGGAGCGTCTCCACCGCGGCCATCGAGGTCTCGTCCGTCCCGGTGCCGGCGAGCGGCACCTCGATCACGGCGAGCTCGCCGTCCGGGCTGACGTCCATCGTGACGGGCTCGTAGAACTCGTCGGAGTCGCGCGCGACCTGACGGAGATCGGCCGCGGCCGCCTCGAGCTCCGAGCGGTCCAGGCGCTCGCCTTCGATCACGATCTCCGCGGTGAATTGCTCGCCTGGGAAGGCGGCCTGCATGCGGTCGTAGGTCTGCATGACCTCGAGCGAGCGCGGCAGGCCGTCCACGCCGGTGTCCGCGGTGTGGATGTGGAACACCGGGATGGCGAGCACCACCAGCACGCCCGCCGCCGCGATCACGGACACGAGCGGCCGCTTCAGCACGCGGTCGAGGATCCACGACCAGCCGCGCGCCTCGCCCGTGCGCCGCTCGGGCTTCAGGAAGGGCACGCGGCCCTTATTCACCCTGTCGCCGAGCTTCGACAGGATCGCCGGCAGCACGGTCAGCGACCCGACGACCGCGATCGCCACCACCAGGATCGTGCCCGTGGCGAACGACGTGAAGGTCGGCTGGCCGCCGAAGTACATCCCGGCCATCGCGGCGATCACGGTGATGCCGGACACGAGCACGGCGCGGCCGGACGTGGCCGCCGCGGCCTCGAGCGCAGCCTCCTCGGAACGCCCGCGAGCGCGTTCCTCCCGCTCACGGCGGAGGTAGAACATCGAGTAGTCGACGCCGACGGCCAGGCCGATCAGCAGGACCACGGAGCTGATCGCCTCGTCCACGGGCCAGATCTGGCTGATCGGGCCGATGAGGCCGATCGCCGCCGCCACGGCGGTGATCGCGAGGATCAGGGGGACGAACGCCGCCAGCAGTGCTCCAAAGGCGGGGATCAGGATGACCAGCGTGATCGGCAGCGAGGTGACCTCGGCCTTCTGGAAGTCGTCCTCGAAGGCGTCGGAGAGAGCCTTGTCGGCGCTCGCGCCGCCGAACTGCTCGATCCGGTAGCCGCTGTGCTGCTTCTCGAGCGCGGCGACCGCGTTCAGCGACGGGTCGACGCGCTCGTCGGCGTCCTCACCGGAGATCTCGAACGTCACGAGGGCCGACTTGCCGTCCTCCGACAGCGCGCCCTCGTTGCCGTTCGCGTACGGGCTCTCGACCGCGCGGACGTGCTTCGTCCCCTCGAGGCGGGACACCACGGCCTGCACGGTCTGGCGAAACTCCGGGTCGGCATTGCCGGCCCCGGTCTGGCTCTGCACGAGGACGCTCTCGCCCTCCTTGTCCGGGAAGTGCGCCTCATAGGCGTCGTCGGCGCGGCCGGACTCACCGCTGCCGCCGTCGTTGTCGGAAAGGGTCTGCGTCCCGACTGACGAGCCCACGAACACCGCGAGGATGACGAACGCGAGCCAGCCGAGGATTGCCTTCTTGCGGTGCTGCGCGCTCCATCGACCGGCGCGGGCAGCGATGTTCTTGTCCGGTGCGTTTTGCATGGGACGAGTCTCGATCCGTGCGCCGGCCGGTCCAATGCGGCCAGCCCGCGAGAGCCGGTGCGGATGCCCGCCGGCCCCGGTGCGGATAGCCGCACCGTTCTGAGCGGGCGCGTCAGCTACAACAAGTCGGGTGAAGCGCGCGCTGATCGCCGCCGCGGCGGGCCTCGCGCTGGCGGACGCCGCGATCGTCACCCTGGCGCTGCCGCGGATCCTGCTCGAGCTCGACACGAGCGTGGAGGGCGTCGCCGCGGTGATCGCCGTGTACACCGCTGTGCTTGCGGTCGGGCTGCCGCTCGCCGCCGCGCTGCACGGTCGCGCCACCGGTGCCGCCGGAGCCCTGCTGTTCGGGGCCGCGTCGATCGGGTGCGCCGTCGCCGAGTCGCTGGAGCCGCTGCTGGCGATGCGCGCCCTGCAGGCCCTGGGCGCCGCCGCGCTGCTGGCGGCCGCCTTCGACGCCCTGGACGGGGGTGCGAAGGGGCGGCGGCTGTGGATCGGCGCAGCGGTGGCGGGGACCGCGGCGGGACCGGCGCTCGGCGGGCTCCTGACGCAGCTGTTCGACTGGCAGGCGATCTTCCTCGCTCAGGCGCCGGTCGCCCTGGTGGCCGCTCCTGCGCTGCTCGGCGCGAAGCCGTCGTACGGGCACGAGGCCGAACCGCCGATTCGCGCACCGCGCGACCTGCTCGCCGGAGTCGCGCTCGGGCTCCTCTCCGGGGCGCTCACCGCGGTCGTCTTTCTGCTCGTCCTGCTTCTGATCAGCGGCTGGAGCATCGAGCCGCTCGCCGCGGCCGCCGTCGTCACCGTCCTTCCGGTGGCCGCCGTCGCGGGCTCGTTCGTGCACGGACCGCCGGCCACCCGCGCCGCGGCGGGATGCATCCTCGTAGCGGGTGGTATCGCCTGTCTCGCCTTGCTGCCGGAGGCGTCGGTGGCTTGGGCCATCGCGCCGCAGCTGCTCGCGGGCGTGGGCATGGGGATGGCCTTCCCGGCGCTCGCGGGCCAGCTGCTGCCGGAGCGCACTCGCGCCCAGGCGGCGGGGCTGCTGGCGCTGCGGCACGCCGGCATCACGGTCGTTCTGATCGGGCTGGCGCCGATCGTGTCCGCCGAGCTCGATCGGGAGGTGGATCTGGCACGGGAGCGCGGCACGGCCCTCGTTCTCGACTCTGCGCTGCCGCCGACCGACAAGATCCCGCTCGCTCCTCGGCTCTTCGCCGAGCTCCAGACCGAGGACCCGCGCGACGCGCTCGACCGCGCGCTCGAGCGGGAACGGGAGCGGGTGCGCCGCGAGGACCGCGATCTCCTGAGCCGCCTGCGGCGGCTCGAGGACGAGCTGCGCGAGGAGCAGGGGGATGGCCTGCTGGGCCGGCTCGAGGAAGGGCTGGGGATCGACGCCGGCGATCTGCTGCAGGACCTGGACCGGCTCGAGGACCTGTACGGCGGCGCGGTGGTCGACGAGCTGCGCGAGCTCGAGGACGAGCTGGGCGTGGACCTCGGGAGCGGCGTGCTCGGCGAGCTTGCCCAAGGCGCAGACGCCTCCGGGCAGCGCCGCGAGCTCGCCCGGCTCGCGGACGAGCTGGACGACGTGGTGCTCGCCGCGGTCGACAGGGCGTTCGATCCCGCCTTCGCCGTGACAGCGGGGATGGCGCTGCTGGCGGCGCTGATCCTTCTCCCCGCGCCGCGCCGCCGCCGGCCGCTCCCGGCGTGTGCCGGCCCGCGG
>JBKGUS010000586.1:0-12173 GCA_046462295.1 Thermoleophilaceae bacterium
CCGGGCATGCAGGAGCGCCGCCGCGGCCGGATCGTCAACACCGCCTCCGAGGCCGGCCGCGTGGGCTCGAGCGGGTCGGCCGTCTACTCGGCCGCCAAGGCCGGGGTGATCGGCTTCACCAAGGCGATCGCCATCGAGAACGGCCGCTACGGGATCACCTGCAACGCCGTCGCGCCCGGCCCGATCGACACGCCGCTCCTGATGGGCGCGCCGGAGCAGCTCGGCGACCTCGGCAAGCGGATCGTCGAGACCATGATCGGCTCGACCAACCTGCGCCGGCTCGGTCAACCCGACGAGGTGGCCGCGGCGATCGCATTCCTCGCCTCCGACGACGCCTCCTACGTGACCGGTCAGGCGCTCGGCGTCAGTGGGGGCCTTGCCAGAATCTGACCGTGGCAGCAGAGCAGGTGCGCATCCGCGAGGTCGGCCCCCGCGACGGCTTCCAGAACGAGCCCGAGGTCATCTCGACGCCCGACAAGGTGCGCCTGGTCGAGATGCTCGCGCGCACGGGGGTCAAACGGCTCGAGGTCACGAGCTTCGTGCGCGCCGACGTCATCCCCCAGCTGGCCGACGGGGCCGAGCTGCTCCGAAGCGCGGACATTCCGGACGACGTGTCCGTCACCGTGCTCATCCCGAACGAGCGCGGGCTCGACAACGCGCTCGAGGTGCGGGAGACGTTCGACGAGGTCAACCTCTTCCTGTCCGCCTCCGAGACTCACAACCGGAAGAACGTGAACCGGTCGATCGAGGAGTCGCTGTCGGGTCTCGAGCGGGTCATCGAGCGGGCCCGCGACGAGGGGCTCCGCTGCGAGGGCGTGATCTCGGTCGCGTTCGGATGCCCCTACGAGGGCGACGTGCCGCGCGAGCGGGTCCTCGGCATCGCCCGCCGCCTCGTCGACGCCGGTTGCGAGGAGATCGCCTTCGGCGACACGACCGGGATGGCGAACCCGGTGCAGGTAGAGCGGTTCTTCGACGGCCTCGAGCTCGGCGCCGAGCTGACGGCGCACTTCCACAACACGCGCGGCCAGGGCCTGGCCAACGTACTGAGCGCACTCAGGGCGGGAGTCAGGTCGTTCGAGTCCTCGTTCGGCGAGCTCGGCGGCTGCCCGGTCCCCAAGGGCGCCACCGGCAACATCGCCAGCGAGGACCTCGTATCGATGCTCCACGAGATGGGCTACGAGACCGGAATCGACCTCGAGAAGCTCGTGGAGTGCGCTCGCGAGGCGCAGCGGGTGCTCGGCCGCCCCCTGGGCAGCCATGTGCTGACCGCCGGCCCGGTGGAGTGGCGCAGGAGCTAGACGATCCCCACGATGTTGGCCAGCGCCCACACGCCGAAGGTGATCAGGATGGCGCCCACCACGTCGAACACGGAGCCCGAGCGGATCATCTTCGTGATCGGGATCATCCCGGACCCGTAGACGATCGCATTCGGCGGAGTCGAGACCGGGAGCATGAAGCCGTAGGAGGCGCCGAACACCGCGGCGAGCGCCGGGATGACGGGATCCACGCCCGCGGACTGCGCGATCGGGATCACGATCGGAACCACGATCGTCGCGCTCGCGGTGTTGCTCGTGGTCTCCGAGATGATCACTGCGATCACGACCGCGAGGATCGTGATCGAGAACAGGCTCGAAACGCCGAGGGCGTCCGCGACCGAGTCGCCGACGACCTCGGCCAGCCCGGTGCTGGAGAGCAGGCCGCCGAGCGCGATCCCAGTGCCGAACAGGACGATCGTCCCCCAGTCGATTCGCACCGCCTCGTTCCAATTGAGGGTGAACTTCCGCTGGCTCCAGTTCAGCGGCAGGAGGAACAGGAGCGACGCCGCCACGATGGCCACGACGCCCTCGTTCAGGCGGGCCAGGACGTCCTCGTAGAACTGCGAGTCGTCGCCCCAGAAGATCCCGACGAGCCCGGGGATGATCCACAGGGTGACCGCGGTGGCAAACGCGATGAGCGTGTTGCGCTCTCCGCGCGACAGCTTCCCCAGCTTGGCCCGCTCGGACGCCACGTACTCCTCGGCGCCCTCGATACGCCGCATCTCCGGGCGGTTGAGCGCGATCAGGACCACGCACAGGACCACGAACATCGCGAGCACGATCGGAGCGGCCGTGACCACCCACTTGAAGAACGAGATCGTGGTGCCCGTCTCCTCCTGGATGAACTCGCGTCCGATCAGGTTCGGCGGGCTGCCGATCGGGGTGAGCAGGCCGCCCACGCTCGCGCCGTAGGCGATCATCAGCATCAGCGCCGTACCGAGGCGCAGGCGTTCGATGTCAACGTCGCGGCCGGACCGCTCGGCCACGAGCGTGCCCAGCGCGCCCATGATCCCGAGCCCGATCGGGAACAGCATCGCGGTGGAGGCGGTGTTCGACATGAAGGCGGAGAGCAGCGCCCCGATCGCCCCGAAGGCGACGATCGTGCGATAGGTCGAGCGCCCCACCCCCGGCAGCGACAGGACGCGGAAGGCGAAGCGCCGGTCGAGCCCGTGGGTCATCATCGCCTGGGCTATGACGAAGCTGCCGATGAAGAGGAAGATCGTGTCCGAGGCGAAGGAGCCGAACACGAGGTCGGCGGTGGTGTCGCCCTCCTCGGGCGCCGGCGCGGCGTTGATCATGACCGCCAGCGCGAGGCCGAGCACGCCGGTGACCGGGATCGGGATCGCCTCGGTGACCCAGTAGGTGATCACGAACACGAGCACCGCGGCGAGCCTGTGCTGCTCGGGCTCGAGGTCGAACGGGATAACCAGCATGACCGCGAACAGGAGCGGGCCGAGGAAGAGGCCGACCGTGCGCCGCGCGCGCTCGAACTTCTCCTCGGCGGGGCTCAGGCGCGGCGCCTGCTCGTCAAGCGTCCGGTACGTTCCGCCGCGTCCCGGCTCTCTTGTCGCGGTCTCCGCCTCCACTCCCCGAGCGATCCGTTCCCAGAGCCAGAGATTTCATGCGGGCGGGTGACATCCGACCGGGTGTAGCCCGGCCCGCCGCCCTGGCGATCGCCGCCGGGGCCGCCACGGTCCTGCCCGGGTTCCTCGTCGGGGCGCTTGCGCTGCAGATCCGGGCGGATCTCGACGTGAGCGTCGCCGCCGTCGCGTCCGGCGTGTCCGTCTTCTTCGCCGCGGGCGCCCTGGGGGCCGGGCCGGGCGGGCGCCTGGCCGAGCGGCTGGGGGCGCTGCGATCCATCCTCGCCTGCGTCGTCGCCACAGCAGTCTGCCTGCTGCTGGCCGCGCTGGCGGCGCACTCGCTGGCCGTCCTGCTCGGCCTGCTCGCCGTCGCCGGCTTGGCGAACGCGGTCACCCAGCCCGCGATCAACCTGTTCATGGCCGACCAGGTGCCGCTCGCCCGCCAGGGCCTCGCCTTCGGGATCAAGCAGGCGGCCATCCCGGCGGCAGTGCTGGTCAGCGGCCTGACGTTGCCACTGCTCGCGCTGCCGCTCGGGTGGCGCCCCACGTTCGCGATCTGCGCCGGGGGCGTGCTGGCGGTGGCGGTGGCGGTGAGGCGCACCGCGACGAGCTTCGCCCCGGTGCCGCAGCGCGACCCGCCGCCACGGCCCAGCCGCGCCCTGATCGTGACCGCTCTGGGTGCCGCGCTGGCGAGCGCCGGGCCGAACTCGCTCGGCGCCTACCTGGTGGCGTCGGCGGTGGACGTGGGCATCGCCGAGGGCGTGGCCGGTCTGCTGGCGGCGGCGGGCAGCGGCGTGGCGCTGCTCGCCCGGGTCGCGCTGGGGGAGCGGGCCGACCGCCGCCGCGACTACGGCTACGCCGCCGTGGTCGCGCTGCTGCTCTCAGGCTCGTTGGGGTTCGCGCTGCTCGCGACCGGCGAGGCGGTGCTGTTCGTGATCGGCGTGTTCGCCGCGTTCGCGCTGGGGTGGGGCTGGCCCGGGCTGTTCAACCTCGCCGTCGTCCACCTGAACCGCGAGGCGCCCGGCGCGGCCACAGGCGTGACGCAGACCGGGATCTACGTGGGCGCGGCGGCGGGCCCGGCGGCATACGGGCTGGTGTCGGAGGAGTACGGCTACTCGACCGCGTGGGCCGTCTCGGGCGTCCTTTGCCTGCTGGCGGCGCTGGCGTTCTGGTACGCCTGGCGACTCGCCCGCAGCCATGTAGTCGCCTGATGGTTTAGTTCTTTCGCACCGGGTATCACCCAATCGAAGCCGCCGAGGCCGGTTTTCGGCACATAGTGGGTTCCCCCGACCCAGCCTCGGCATTGGCGACGGGCCCGGACCACGGCATCCGGGCTCGTTGCATTTCTCGGCGCGAAAGCGACCGCGGGGGCCCGGGGGCGTGAGCCCCGGGATTACCGCCCGGCGAAATCGGGGTCGCGCTTCTCGAAGAAGGCACGCGCCCCCTCGGCGAAGTCCTCGCTCGCCGCGAGCGTCTCCTGCGCCGCCACCTCCTGCTCGAGCGTCAGCGCCAGCGCCGGCTTCGCCGCCGCGTCCATCACCCGCTTCGCGAGCCCGACCGCCTTCGGCGCACACGCGAGCAGCTCGGCGGCGAGCGCGTCCGTGGTCTCCTCGAGCGCGCTCGCGGGGGCGATCCGGTTGGCGAACCCGATCCGGTGCGCCTCGTGCCCGTCGATGACCTTCCCGGTCATGATCAGCTCCTTGGCGTTGCCGAGCCCGACCACCGCGGGGAGCCGCGAGCAGCCGCCAACGTCCGGGAGCAGCCCGATCCGCACCTCCATGATCCCGGCCACCGCGTCCTCCGCCATCGTGCGGAAGTCACATGCGAGCGCGAGCTCGAACGCGCCGCCGAGCGCCGCGCCGTGGATCTGGCAGATCGTCGGCTTCGGCATCTCCTCGAGCAGGTTCCACCAGGACAGGATCGGCCGGCGATAGTCGCGCAGCCGGCCCGCGTCCTCGGACAGTTCGCGCAGGTCGTTCAGGTCCATGCCGGACGAGAACATCGCGCCCTCGCCGCGCAGCACGACCACGCGCACGGCGTCGTCGGCGGCCGCCGCCTCGATCCCGGCGCCCAGCTCGCGGATCAGCTCGCCGCTCAGGGCGTTGCGCTTGTCGGGGCGGTTGAGGACTAGGTGGCGCACACCGCCGCGGTCCTCTGTGAGCAGTAGCGGCATAACGGCTGCCCAACCCTAATGGAGATCAGGAAGGTGGAGGTCACACACGGGATGCTGAAAACTGTCTCATTAGTGACGTGGTTTCCACTTCACGCAAGGAGGCTCTATGGCAACCCCAAGAAACGAAAACGGGGCCGCCGTTTCCGACTCCGCCCAGGCTCGAAGGCCTGTACGAGTGCTGGTCGCCGACGACCACCCGGTCGTCAGGGAGGGTGTGGCGCAGGCGATACGAAGACACTCCGACCTGGCGCTCGTCCGCGAGGTCGAAAACGGCGTGGACGCGCTCGAGGCGATCCGGAGTCTCCGACCTGAGGTGGCCCTGGTCGATCGGGACATGCCCGGCCTCGACGGCTTGCAAGTCGTCGCGAGCGTTATCCACCAGGCGCTTCCCACGCGCGTGGTGATGCTGGCCGACAGCGTCGCGGGGACGGATGTCTACGAGTCGATCACCGCGGGCGCCGCCGGCTACGTGTCGAAGCGCGAGCCGCTCAGGGTGCTCCGGGAGGCGATCCGAACGGTCGCCTCGGGAGGGCGCTTCCTTTCGGCCGATGCTGAGGCGACGCTGCTCGATCAGCTGCAACTCAGGACAACGCTGACCCGGCCGCTCCTGACTCAGCGAGAGCTCGAGATCCTGCGCCTCACTGGCGAGGGCATGTCGAGCTCGGCTGTCGGCCAGGAGTTGCACCTCAGCCAATCGACTGTGAAGAACCACCTGCAGCACATCTACGACAAGCTCGGCGTCTCGAATGCACCGGCGGCGATCCATCAGGCTATGCGGCACGGCCTGCTGCGTTGAGTCGGGGGTGACCCGCCCATCAATCCTCGAGCACCCGATCCAGGTCCTCGCGATCCTCTTCCGCTCTGCCCGATTCGGGTCTGACCTGCCCCGGTCGGGCAGGCGGGGCACCGCCCCGCGCACGTAGCGGCGCGTCGGCGCGCGACGCGCGGCGCTCGCGCCGGCGGATCGCACGCGCCCAGCTGACTACAACGGTGGCGAGGGTCGTGCAGGCCAGCGTCAGCGTGACCGGATCCCAGACTCCCTCGACGAGCGCCAGCACGATGGTCGCGATCGCCTGGACGAGCGCTGGCGCCGCCCCTCCGGGGAGGTGCCGCGGCGACATTCGTTTGGGGCGTCTTCCCCGACTGCTCACACTCCCAGCTCCTCCCTCAGCCGCCGGTTCTCCGCTTCGAGCCGCGCCAGACGGATCATCAGCGCGTCGTGCGCGGCGGGATCCGATCCGGCCTCGCGGGAGGGGGGGTCCGCGGCGGGCTCCGGCGCGCCCCCGTCGACCGCCGCGCTGGTCGAGTTCGCCGCGTTGCTGGCGGCCGACGCGCCGTCCCGGCCGACCGAGCAGACGCCGACTTCGCTCGCGGCAGCGGCCCCTTGCGGGCCGGCCACGACCACTCCGAGGTCGCACGCGGCCGCTGCGCCGTGCGGTCCGATCACGACCGCAACGGCGCTCGTGTGAGCCACCTGTTCCCCCACCGCCGAGCTGCTCGCGCTCGCCGCGGCGGGTCCCTCCCCCTGCTCGGCCTCCGCCGACACGGACGAGGTCGCCCCCACCTCCGGCGCGTGGAGCGGGATCGATCCGATGGCGCCGGCCTCCACCGCGGGCACGACTGCGGGCCGCTCCGTGTCCGCACGGGACTGCTTCCCGGAGCCGCCCGGCTGCGCCTTCGGCTCCGCCGCCCCGGCGGACGGTTCAGGCATCACCGCAATGAGCGTGACGCCGCCCCCACTTGAGCTCGATGTGCTCATCAACTCCTCCTAGCTCGAGATGTGCGCTTGCCGCCGATCGTTCATCCGACCCCCACCAGCCGGAGCAGGGTCGGCACCCCGGCCACCAGAACCAGCACAGCCGACACGTCGACGAGCAGCCCGGCCTTGACCATTTGTCGCAACGGGATCGCGCCCGACCCGAAGGCGATCGCGTTGGCCGACGTGGAAATCGGCAGCATGAACCCGTAGGTGGTTGCGAAGGTCGCGATCAGGGCGGTGGTCAACGGATCGCCACCCCCTGAGAGCGCAAGCGCCGGGATGATCGGCAAGATCACGCCAACGGTCGCCAGGTTGCTCGTGATCTCGGACAGCAAGATCGTCGCGCCGGCCGCGGCGAGGTAAACGAGCAGCCTGCTATGGCCGAGCTGGTCCGCAATCGATTCGCCCAGCAACTCTGCAAGTCCAGTCGAGGCCATCAGCTTCCCGAGCGTGAGGCCGGTGCCGACGAGCAGGACGGTCCCCCAGTCGATCCCCGCCGCATCGGACCAGGTCATGGTGAAGCGTCGGCGTCGCCAGTCGACTGGCAGCACGAAGAGGAGCGCCGCCGCCACGATCGCGCCCACCGACGGATCGAGTCGCTCGATCACCAGCAGGTGGGGGGTCGAGCCACGGCCGGCGATGAACCCCACGATCGTCGGGACCAGCCATAGGCCGATCGCGACACTGAACGCGATCAGGGTGTTGATCTCGCCGCGCGACACGGTTCCCAGGTCCCCCCGCTCCCGGCGCATCAGGCGCCGGGTGCCCACGATGCGCCGCACCTCGGGCTTGTTCGTGAGCAGGATCGTGCAGCAGAGCAGTGCGAACAGCACGAGGACGATTGGCGTCGCCATCAGTACCCACTCACCGAAGCTGATGCGGACGCCGAACTCGGCGTCGATGAAGTCGCGGCCGATGACGTTCGTAGCACTTCCCACCGGCGTGAGGAGATTGCCGACGGTCGCGCCGTAAGCGGTGATCAACAGCAGTGCGGTGCTGAAGCGCAGGGGTCCGCGCCCGGCGAGGCTCGGTCTCTGCTCGTTGATCAGGCGCGACAGCGTCGCGCTGAGTCCGATGGCGATGGGCAGCAGCATCGCCACGACGGCGCCGTTGTCGATCACGGACGCGAGCAGGACTGCGAGCCCTCCGAAGGCGATCACGATCAGGTACGTGGAGCGGGCGACCCCGGGCAGGCTCAGCACCGCGAGGGCCATCCTCCTGCTCAGCTCGTACTTGATCATCGCCTGGGCGAGGATGAATCCGCCGATCAGCAGGAACAGCGTCGGAGACGAGAAGTCGGCGAAGATCACCTCCGCCGCGCTGCGCGTCGCGTCCCCGCTGGCTGGCGGGACGTCGAGCACAACGCAGAGTGCCAGCGAGACAATCGAGGTTACGGGCAGCGGCAGGGCCTCGGAGAGCCAGTACGTGAGCGTAAAAACCAGCACGGCGGCCAGAGCCTGCTGATGGCGGTCCAACGGGAGCGGCGCCAGTAGCGTCAGTACCAGCAGCACCGGACCGAGCATGAGTCCAAGCGTCTGGCGCCAGGGGATGGTCTCCGCCATGGCCCCGAGATCGCTTCCACCTGCGTGCGCCGCGGCGGCGGTCGGACTAGAGCCGATCCCTGCTGACTCCACGCGAATGCCTTCTGTCGGGTGCCCCGGTGATCTTGCTCCCGGATCCCCGAGGCGTCCATGGATCGGACCGCCGGTCTTTCGGACTGATCGCGGCCCAGGGCTCAATGAGCCGAAGGGGTGGTACGAGCGCTTCAGGCCGATTGAGCGAGCAATCCCGGCCCTCTGCGGAGATACATCGGGGACAAAGAGCGGTCCGGCTTCGGGCTAAACCGACGGCCAGTCCCTGTGTATGTGAGTACTGGCCCCAGAGCTCGTGCATTTCCTGTAACGCCCTAAAAAACAGGCTTCACCATCCGACCGGGTGACCATCGTCAAGGGTCACTCCCGAGGTGGGCACTGAACGAGCGATTCGTTGCAACAGCAGTGGGCCGGGCGAGCGTCGGATCGGGACCAAGTCGCGGCCGAGTTCAACCGGCTTCGCCCCGCGCTCGTGCGCGTCGCCACCAGCGTCCTCGGCTCGGAAGCCGACGCCGAGGATGTCGTGCAGGAGACGTGGCTGCGGCTCC
Organism: Thermoleophilaceae bacterium; assembly: GCA_046462295.1. Taxonomy (GTDB): domain Bacteria; phylum Actinomycetota; class Thermoleophilia; order Solirubrobacterales; family Thermoleophilaceae; genus JACVRW01. Next base: position 8,969 of record JBKGUS010000586.1, read on the forward strand.
GACGTGTCGACCGCAGCAAGATCCGCAGCCTGGGAGCCTGGCTCCGCGCGGTCGTCGTCAACGTCGCGGTGGACGCGCGCACGGCACGGCCAGGCGGCCATCCGTGGGATCAGGCAGGTGTCTGGGAGCTCGAGCGTGATGCGAGCGACCCCGACCAGCTCGTCATCCAGAGAGAGGACGTCGAGGCGGCACTCGCCATCCTGCTGCGGACCCTCTCGCCGCCCGAACGCAGCGCGTTCGTACTGCACGACCTCTTCGGCCTGAGCTTCGTCGAGGTAGCGGCGATGGTTGGCCGCAAGCCGTCGGCGTGCCGCCAGCTCGCAGTGCGCGCGCGCGAGCACATCGCGTGGGGCAAGGCGCGCTTCCCGGTCGACGCAGGTCAGCTCCGGCGCGTGGCCGGCGCCTTCTCGGCAGCCTGCGAAGGCGGCGACCTGCGCGCGCTACAGGAGGCGCTGGAGGGGCGCCCGCGCTGATGCCCTCAGGGTCCGCCGGCTGTTCGCCGGCACGGTCGAGACGTGCAAGCGGATCGGCCAAAGGAGGATTCGAAAGACGGGCCGTTCGATCTATGGACCCGGCTGCGCGGAGGGCGCACCATCTCAGCTGAGGCGAACCCCCGACCAGAAGGAGCAGTTCGATGGCGCCGGAGATGCAGAACGCGGAGCTCGCGCACTTGGTGCACCACCTCACGGAGCAGCTCGAGCGGGCGTACGGAAAGCTGGAGTGGATCGAGGACAAGCTCGACCGGATCGTCCAGAACACCGAACGCATCGCGCAGAACACCTCGACGGCGGCCGCCGACTGAGACGCAGCCACGGTCAGCCGCTCCGGATGCGGTCTCCGGGCTGGCTGACCACTCTCTGATCGGCGTCGCGAAACCGCGATCCGCGACGCCGGCCCGGTGGCCGGCGCCTACCGCCGCTTCGCGCTCGAGATCGCGGGCACTCTCCCGTGCCCGTCGTCATCGCGAGGTCGTTGGCGCGGCGACTCCCGCCGCCGGGCAGGTGACGGCGCGCGGGACTCGCTCGCAGCGCAGCGACCCACCCGGCCAGAATCGCGTTGGCGCGGAACGGACAATGGGGCGATACTCGATGGGGAGGGCCCACCCGCCGGTGAGGCTCCTCGGTTCGGTGTCCAGAACGTCCGACTGGAAGTGACGTGGAGCCCATCCGCGAGATCAGCGATCCGCGCCTTGCCAAGGCGCTCGCCCATCCCCTGCGCGTCGCCATCATGACCGCACTCGAGGATCGCACCGCCAGCCCGAGCGAACTCGAGGCGGAGCTGCCCGCGTCGCTCGGAACGGTCAGTTACCACGTACGCAAGCTCGCTCGGCTGGGGCTGATCGAGCTCGTCGGCGAAGCGCGCCGTCGCGGCGCCGTCGAGCACTACTACCGCGCGACCCCGCGGGTGCCGATCACTGACGAGGCGTGGGCCCAGATCCCGGTCGCGGTCAAGCGGGAGTTGGCCCAGAGAGTTTTGGAAGAGATCGGCCGCTACGTCGAGGAGAACGGCGCCACGCTGAATCACCGCAGCCGCGAGCGCGATGCCCCGAACTCGCCGTTGAGCGCCGACGCGGAGCGCTGGAGGCGCACCCTGGATTTGCTGCGGACCCTCGTCGACCGGGCGCTCGCCACGGACGAGGAGTCGCAGCCGCGCTGACCGCCACGAACATGGCGAGCCCCGTGTCGAGCGGGGAGAAGTCACCGCTCACGATCGCGCGCTCCACGGCGCGATGGCGTGCGAGACCGGCGCTCCCGACCGACCCGTTCCTTCGGACGGTCCTACAGCCCAGGTCCAACGAGCACCAGAGTTTGAAAGTCCGGCCGATCGACCCATAGACGGCAGCCGCGCCGGCTCCTAGGTTGCCGCACATGTCCGAAACGAAGCGCCTCGAGAGCTCATCGGAGATCTTCACCTTGAACGCGACCGGGCTGTCGGTGGACGTTTACGTCAACTACGAGGCCCAGCCGACGATCTCCGATCCAAAGCCCCTCGTCGGCAGCTTCGCGAATTCGGACGAGCTGCAGCCGTTGGTGCTCGTCGTCAACGGGGAGACTGCCCGGCCGTACGGTGCCTACACCTTCTCGGTGAGAGAGAAGGGAGACTCGCTTGGCCCCGTCCTGGCCGCGGCGTCGATCGAGCTCACCCAGGGTCACAGCTTCTCCGGGGTATTCCATGAGACGAACAGCGGCGGGTATCGGTTCTCGATCTACGAGAACGACCTGTCCAGCGGCCACAACGCGAGGCTGACGGTCCGTCACACCGCCCGCCCTGCCGAGGTCGAGTGGCTGATCCGGCCGAACGGTGAGGACCCGCGCGTTCCGCCCGACCACCGCTCGGGCATCCTGCAAAACGCCCAATGGCAGCTCGCCACCGAAGTCACGGACAACGACTACGTGATCGAGTTTTTCCTGGACGGCGCGCGCGTTGCGCTGTTCGCCGACCTGGACCTCGCGGCCGGGAAGAACATCATCGTCCACTTGATCGGCGACCCGCAGCCGACCAGCGACGCTGAGTTGCTACTGCGCCCGATCGTCTTTCAGGAGCTCGAGTTCGATCCTGGCCCCGCGGTCGGCGGCGCGACGACCGCGCCGGCGCCACCGCTCTCGTCCTCGGACCGGAACGCGACGATCGAGTTCGACTGCGGGCCGGTGGAGTTGTGGGAGACGGACTCGGCCAGCACAAGCATCTCGGCGCTGGATCCGGATGGGATCGTCACCAGCCTGTCCGTCGACCGCGTGGAGCCGAAGGTCGGCGGAATCGAGATGCTGGATCACGCCTTCGTCCCGTCTCCCGCCATAGGCGAGGCGGCGTCCGCCGAGCTGGATTTCAAGTCGGACATCCCGGCCGGCGTCTACACGGTGTCGGTGCTAGCCAACCGGGACAGCCTGGCGCAGAAGGCGAAGTGCGCGGTCGAGCTCACGGTCAGGCCGATCACGATCGCGCAGCTCGAGACCCGGGTGAGTGAGTACCAGGCGGCGGGCGACATCGAACCGGACCTCGCCGACATCCTGCGCGGCCTGCTCGACCAGGCCGAGCACTACATCGGCCGCGGCGACACGGAACAGGCGTGCCGTTCCCTGAAGCAGCTGCTCGACGAGGTGGGAAGGGAGAAGGGCAAGGCGATCTCGGACCGCGCCGCCCACGACCTCACCGACGCGACGAAGGCACTCAACTCGGACCTCGGGTGCGGCTGAGCGATGACGAT
>JBKGUS010000587.1:0-6637 GCA_046462295.1 Thermoleophilaceae bacterium
GGTGGCGCAGGCGGCCGTCGCGCGTCCACTCGGAGAAGGCGATCTGCGCGACCAGCTCGGGCTCCACCCAGTGCGTGCCGCGCGGGATGGGGTGCACGTCCGCGAAGGGCGGGTCGTCGCGCTCCAGCTCGCGGAGCCGGCGGCCGAGCTCCTCGAGGGTCGCGTGGTCGAAGCCGGTGCCCACCTTGCCGGCGTACCTGAGGCGCTTGGGAGATCGAGTGCTCGCGCGCGCCGCGCGCTCGCCGACCGCGTTGTAGCCCACGAGCAGCGCGCCGAAGTCCGTCCGCGACCCCTGCGGCGCCGTGAAGCCGCCGATCACCAGCTCCTGCTCGAAGTGGCACTTCAGCTTGAGCCAGTCCCGCGAGCGGGCGGCCGAGCGGTAGGGGCTGTCGGACCGCTTGGCGATGAGCCCCTCGAGGCCCTCGCTGCAGGCCTCGCGGAACAGCGTGGTGCCGTGCTCGTTGCGATGCCGGCTGTAGCGCACGCGGCCGCGGAACTCGAGGGAGTCGCGTAGGAGTGCCTTGCGCTCGCGGAGCGGCAGGTCGCGAACGTCGCGTCCCTCGAGGCGGAGCAGGTCGAACACGTAGAGGAAGACTGACACTTGCTCCCGGGCGCGCCGCTGCAGCTTCGAGAAGCTCGTGATGCCGTCCTGGAAGGCGACTAGCTCTCCGTCCACGACGAAGTCCTCCACCGGCTGGGCCCCGAGCGCTTCCGCCACCTCGGGGAACTGGCTTGTCATGTCCTTGTCGGTGCGTGAGATGAGCCGCACCCGGCCGCCGCTGTCGCGGTGGGCCATGCAACGGATGCCGTCGAGCTTGCGCTCGAAGATCCAGTTCGGGTCGTCGAAGGGCTCGTCCGTGAGGACGGCCTTCATGGGCGTGTAGGCGCTCAGCTCTTCTTGGACTCTACGGCGCGCAGCAGCTGCTGCTTGTTCATCCGCGAGCGGCCCTCGATGTTCAGCTTCTTGGCCTCGTTGTAGAGCTGGTCGCGGGTGCGTCCCTTCGGGCCGCCGCTGCCCGAGCGCTGGCCGCCGCGGCGGCCCGAGGGGATGTCCTGGGTCGACGTGCGCGAGCGCCGGCGGGACTCGCCGCTGCGGGCCCGTTCCTTGTTGACGGTGCGCGCGGCGATCTCCTCGGCGCGGTCCTCGGGGCGACCCTGTTCCTTCTGGCTCTCCTTGATGTGCTCGTACTGGCGGGCGCGCTTGGTGCCCTTCTTGACTCCGCGAGGTGGCATGCCTAGGACCTACCCGTGGCTTGCTCCTCCACGCGCGCCTCTGTGACCGGGTCGGGCTTGTCGCGCGTGTCGCCGGCGCGGCGCCAGGCGGTGCCGATCACGATGGCGCTGGCGATCCCGTGCAGCGCCAGCACGACGACCAGCAGCACCCAGCTCTGAAGCGCCAATGCGGCCACGGCGGCCACCACGACCCCGGTGGCCACGAAGATGACGACCATCAGTCTCGGTGTTGCCATACGTCGAGACTGCCCGGCGCGCCGGTGCCTAACCCCGCTCGCGGACCTCTTCGATCGTGCGTCCGCTGACCACCGATTCCGGCTGTGTGTTGGTGGCGCGGCGGCGGGCGTCGGCCTGCTCGTCGCGGCGCTTCACCAGGAGCCACTGGCGCTGCCGGGTGCGCCGCAGCGACCAGCCGCCGCGCAGCTTCTCGCCCTCCAGCCAGAAGGACGCGTGACCGGCCTCGAGCGCCTCGCCCATCGGCTCGTCGCGCAGGTTCTCGTAGGTGCCGCGGTCCCAGACGATCACGGGGCCGGCCCCGTACTCGCCCTCGGGGATCACGCCCTCGAAGTCGCCCCAGGAGAGCGAGTGGTCGTCGACCTGCATGGCCAGGCGCTTGTCGCGCGGGTCCGTCGAGGGCCCCTTCGGGACGGCCCAGGACTTGAACGTGCCGTCCACCTCGAGCCGGAAGTCCCAGTGCATGCTGGTGGCGGCGTGCTGCTGGATCACGAAGCGCGGCATGTCAGGTGCGGGGGCCTAGCGGCTCGATCTCCAGCGGGCCCTCGTGCCGGGCCTCGACCTGGAGCGTTGTGTGGTCGATCCCGAAGCGCTCGCGCAGCATCTCGGCGAGCTTGCGGCGATGGGTCTGGGTGTCGCAGCCCGCCCCGACCGTGACGTGGGCGGACAGAGACGGCATGCCCGAGGTGACCTCCCACACGTGCAGATCGTGCACCTCGACCACGTGGTCCTGGGCGGCGAGCGCGCGGCCGATCTCGTTCGGGTCGAGGTCCTTGGGGGCGGCCTCGAGGAGCACGCGGCCGGAGTCCCGCAGGAGGGCCCAGCCGGAGCGGATCATGAGCGCGGCCACCATGAGGGCGGCGATGCCGTCCGCGCGCGCGAAGCCGGTGGCCAGCACGACGACGCCCGCCACCGCGGTGGCGATGAAGGCGAACAGGTCGGTCAGCACGTGCTGGAAGGCGCCCTCGACGTTGAGGCTGCGCCGGTCGGCGCCGGCGAGCACGGCGGTCGCGGTGACGTTGACGACGATGCCCGCGATGGCCACCACGAGCACGGTCGTGCCCTCCACGTCGGGGGGCTCGAAGAGGCGGCGGATGCCCTCGTAGAGGATCACGGCGGCTAGCGCCAGGAGCGTGGCGCCGTTCAGCTGCGCGGACAGGATCTCGGCCCGCTTGAGGCCGAAGGTGTAGCCGCCCGCGGGCGGCCGGGCGGCCAGGCGCGCGGCCACCAGGGCGAGGGCGATCGCACCGGCGTCGGTGAGCATGTGGGCGGCGTCGGAGAGGAGCGCCAGCGAGGAGGCGAGGATGCCGGCCACCACCTCCACCGCCATGAATCCGAGGATCAGCGCGAGGGCGATCCAGAGCCGGCCGCGGTCCGTTGTACCGGCAACCGGGGGATGGTGGTGATGGTGATGCGCGTGCACCGCTCCCGATGGTGACACGGTTGCGGCCGTTGTTTTTGGGGTAGGGAGGCGGCATGCCCAAGCGCATCGTGTCCGGATTGGCCTCGGCCATTCGTCATGCCGGCTGGTGGCTCGAGTGGCACACCCGCCCGCAGCCCGGTGCCGGATGCCGGGAGCTCGCGGAGTCAGGTCTCGCAGACGGGCGATGACTTTCCCGGCCGCCGCCGGTCCTAGTGACAGGGCATGGCGTCGGCCTCAACGCATCCCGTCGTCCACCTGGAGCTGCACACCGGGAACCTGCCGCGGGCGTGCGGGTTCTACACGGGTCTGTTCGGCTGGCGTCTCGAGCAGGTGCGAATGGGCTCGGGGTCCTATCTGACGCTCGACTGGGGCAGCGGGATCGAGGCAGGCGTCGTGGAGCACGACACGGAGCGCGCCATGTGGCTTCCCTACGTCGAGGTGTGCGACATCGGGCGCGACACGCGGCGGGCGGAGGAGCTCGGCGCCGCGGTGATCCTCGAGCCGCGCGAGGGGCCGGCCGGCTGGCGGAGCGTGGTTGCCGCGCCCGCGGGGGCCGAGCTGGCGCTCTGGCAGCCGAAGGGCTAGGCCGGTAGCGACTCGACGAAGCGCACGAAGCGGTCGCCGTCCCTCAGCGGCGGGCCGTGGCCGAAGAGGATCAGGTTCGGCCTGAGCTCCGCCAGCCTGCGGGCCGAGTCCCTGTTGCGCGCCGGGTCGGGCGTGAGCGAGGCATAGGGCTCGCGCAAGCCGGGCCGCAGGGTGGGGAGGCTGAGGTTGAAGAGGACGTCGCCGCAGATCAGCGTGCGGTCGGACTCGCGCCAGTAGGCGATGTGCCCGGCGGAGTGGCCCGGGACGTCGAGGACGGTGAAGCCGGCTACCTGGTCTCCTTCCTTGAGTCTGCGCTCAACCGGGTGAGGCTGGGGAGGGGGGAACTTGCTGAGCAGCTTCGCCATCCGGCCCTTGGCGGGGGCGGGGCGCTCGCCTTCCACCGCTCTTGCGTCGGGCTCACCGCACCACAGCGGGATTCCAAGTGCTTCGCAGACCGCGTGACTCGAGCCGAAGTGGTCCGGGTGGGCGTGGGTGAGCGCGTGCGCGGTCACCGTACGGCCTTCGAGCTGGCTCAGGATGCGCTTGCGGTCGCTCGGGGTGCCGGCGTCGATGAGGACGTCGCCAGCCAGGTAGACATTGACCGCGTTTCGCGGCCGGCCGCGGAGGTGGAAGACGTCGTCGGCGACCCGGTCGATGGGGCCGCAGCCTACGCGCCTACGCGATCGCGCGCGCCCTCGACGCCGGACCGCTCGGCGCAGTGCGCGCAGCAGTACATCGCGCCGTTCGCCTCGATGCCGTGGCCGATGATCTTGCAGCCGCAGTGGTCGCAGGTTGGGGCGATGGCGTGGATGGCGCACTCGAAGCTGTCGAAGACGTGGCTCTCGCCGCCGCGGGTGATCTCCATGGTCTTGTCGTACTCGTTGCCGCAGACCTCGCACTGGGGCATTGCCGTGCTCCTTCGCTCGCTTACCGTCTCGCTACCCGGAGAAGCGCACTCAACTCGCCGAGCATCTGGTCCGGCTGGTCGAAGACGTCATCGTGGGTGTAGCGACGGAAGTCGTCGCCCGGGCGTGAGCCTCTCGCTCGCGGCGGCGGTCACGCTCCCAGGCGTGGCGGGTGTTGTGGAAGCGGTAGGAGTCGAGCTCGACGGTCAGGCGGTGGTCGGGCCAGCGGCAGTCGACACGTCTCGTGCCTGCCACCCGATTCATCTCCGGAAGCGGCAGCGCCGCTTCTTTCAGCCGCTCCAGGAAGCGGCGCTCAAGGGCACTGAGAGTGACCTGGACGTCACCGTGCAGCAACCTTCTCAGCTGCTTTGCGCCGGGGGTGTTTGGCCTGTGTTCGAGCACCGCTTCCACGTGGCGGGGCGTGGTGCCGTGGAGCACGCCCGCTTCGTGGCAGGCCCTCGCCAGGTCCTGTAACGGCAGCAATGAGGAGAGGTCCACAGGGGTGGGACCGTAAGCGGGACGGTCGTGAGATTCGCCCCGGCGGGGGCGGTCCTACAGGCGGGCCAGTGCCTCGCGCGCCGCCCTCTCTCCTGAGCGCACCGCGCCGTCCATGTAGCCGCTCCACACCGTTGCGTACTCCGCTCCGGCCCAGTGCAGGCGGCCGATCGGTTCGCGGAGGGCGGGGCCGTAGCTCGTCCAGGCGCCGGGGGGCATGTGGCAGCCGTAGCAGCCGCGGCTCCATTCCTCCTCCGCCCAGAGGCGCTCCACGTAGGCGTCGGGCTTCGCGGCGCGGGGGCCGTAGAGGCGGGCGAAGCAGTCCACCACCGCGCTTCGGCGCTCCGCTGCGCGCAGCCGGCCGAGCTCTCGCGCGCGGCGGCCCTCCAGGAAGCCGAGCAGCACGCCGGGGGAACCGTCCGGGGGCGAGTTGTCGAAGGTGAGCCTCACGGGGCCCTCGTCGCTCATGCCCTGGCCGCTGAGGCCCTCGTGGCGCCAGAACGGCTCGGGGTAGATCGCCATGCATTTGGCGACCGTGCCGAGTGGCATGCGCTGGGTGAGCTGGTCCCGGAAGCCGGGGAGCGGCGGGTCGTACACCAAGCGGCCGGCGAGCGTAGGCGCCACCGCGACGATGGCGCGCCGGCCCCGCACCGAAACGCCGTCGGCCTCCACGGTCACCCCGTCCTTGCTGCTTTGACGTATGGCCCGCACCGGCGCGCCGAGGATCACTCGCTCGGAACCCAGCGCCTCCGCCATCCTGATCGGTACCAGCTGGGAGCCCCCCACGAAGCGGTCCTGCTGCGCGCCGCCCTCGGTGTCGGAGAGCAGCTCGAGGCTGCCCGCCGAATGGATGTAGAACAGGACGTGGAGGAGGGAGACGTCCTCGGGCTGGGCCGCCCAGATCGCCTCGATGCCAAGCTCGAACACCCTGCGGGCCGGCCTCGAGCGCAGGTTGCGCCGCATCCAGGTGGCGACCGTCTGGCCGTCAAGCCGCGCGGCGCCCCGCGCCTCCCAGGGCGCCTCGAGCGGCACTCTCTTCGCCAGCTGGTTGAGCCGCAGCCGGGCGCGACCGAACTCGAGCAGCACCAGCGGGTTGATCTTCGGGATCGCGCCCGTGTAGCGGCGCAGGCGGCCCGCGTACTCGATCACGTTCTCGCCCTGGTTCCAGGTGGGGAAGGTGTCGACGCCGAGCTGCTTCGCGATCGCGGCGATGCGGTCCTGGGTCGGGCCGATCCACTGGCCTCCGACCTCGACGACCTGGCCGCCGCCGATGTCCTCGTTCAGCACGCGGCCGCCGACGCGGTCGCGGGCCTCGAGGACCAGCACGGAGCAGCCCGCCGCGAGCGCCTCTCTGGCCGCCGCGAGGCCGGCGAGCCCGGCGCCGACGACGACGAGGTCGACGTCGCGTGAACCGGGTGCCCCCACCGGGCGGACGTTATCGCTCGGGCAGCCCTGGCTAAGGTGGAGATGAATGAGTTCGCACTCGCGCACCGCGGAGCGCGAGGAGGAACGTCGTCTCAACCTGCGGACGCTCGTGATCGCGAGCGCCGCCTCCGCGGCGGCGGCCCTCCTCACCTCGCAGCTCTGGATCGCCGGCACATGGATCGCCGCGGCGATGACCCCTGTGATCGTGTCGCTGGTCAGCGAGATGCTGAACCGCCCGACCGAGCGGATCGCGAGGGGCCTCACCTCCGACCGCAGGCCGCTGGCCGCGGCCGGGGGCGCCGGCCGGCCGGCTCCGCCCGGAGCGGATCCGCTGCCC
>JBKGUS010000588.1:0-2810 GCA_046462295.1 Thermoleophilaceae bacterium
GCCGGACCTGCGTGGGCGGGTCCCGATCCACGTCGGTTCCGGGCACGTCCTCGGCGAACGGGCGGGCGAGCAGGCACACACGCTCTCGAGCAGCGAGCTCGCCGCGCACACTCATGCCGTCAACGCCTCGAACGCGGCGCAGGGCGGGAACTCCTCGCCGACCAACCGCTTCCTCGGGAGCGCGAACAACATGTACGCCGCGCCGGCGGATCTCACCACGATGAATCCCGGCACGATCACCGACACCGGCGGAAGCCAGGCACATCTCAACATGCAGCCGTTCCTGACGCTGACCTTCTGCATCGCGCTGCAGGGCATCTTCCCGTCGCCGAACTAGCGAAGGAGACGACGACAATGGGCCAGCCTTACGTAGGGGAGATCCGGATGTTCGCCGGAACGTTCGAGCCCAACGGGTGGCTGTTCTGCAACGGCCAGGTCCTGTCGATCGCCGAGAACGACGTGCTCTTCCAGCTCATCGGGACGACGTACGGCGGGGATGGGGAGGAGACGTTCGCACTGCCGAACCTCCAGAGCCGCGTGCCCATCCACCAGGGCAGCGGGTTCATCCTCGCGGAGACCGGAGGAGCCGAGGAGATCACGCTGACGACGCAGCAGATTCCGGCCCACTCGCACCCGTTCACCGGGGCCGCCGTCAGTGGCAACGAGATCAACGCCGGCAACAACCTTCCCGCGAACTCCTTCAACGTGACGCCGTACATCAACGACTCGCCGGGCGGCAACTTCAACGCGCAGGCGGTGGGGCCGGCCGGGGGGAGCCAGCCGCACACGAATCTCCAGCCTTACCTGTGCATCAACTTCATCATCTCGCTGTTCGGGATCTTCCCGAGCCCGACCTAGGAGCGACCATGGCCGATCCGTTCGTCGCCGAGATCCGGATCTTCCCGTTCAACTTCGCGCCGAAGGGCTGGGCCTGGTGCGACGGCCAGCTCATGCCGCTCTCTCAGAACACCGCACTCTTCTCGCTGCTGGGGACGACGTACGGTGGAAACGGGAAGTCGAACTTCGCGCTGCCGAACCTTCAGGGCTCGGCGCCGTTGCATCCCGGCCAGGGCCAGGGGCTGAGCCTGTACGACCTCGGCCAGCAGGGCGGGGCGGACACCGTGACGCTGCTCCAGTCCGAGATCCCGGTCCACACCCACGGCATGCGCGCGGCGACGCAGGACCCCGCGGACGTCAACCTCGTCACAAACACCGCGTCCTTCGGCGTTGCGACGGGCGGCACGCCGTATCAGGACGCGTCGAATACCACGCTGGCGCCGCAGGCGCTGCCCATCGCGGGCAACAGCATGCCGCACAACAACCTCATGCCATACCTGACGTTCTACTTCAACATCGCCCTGCAGGGCGTTTTCCCGCCGCGCCCCTAGATGGATCGGACGCGGCTGCGGCCCGTCGCCGATCGCGATCGCGCGTTCCTGGTCGACCTGTACGCGAGCGTCCGCGAGCCCGAGCTCGCGCACGTGCCGTGGGACGACGCGCAGAGGCGGGCGTTCGTCGAGCAACAGTTCGCCGCCCAGGACGCGCACTACCGGGAGCACTATCCAGGGGCGACGCTCGACGTCGTGGAGGTCGACGGGAAGCCCGCCGGACGGCTCTACGTGCACCGGGGGCCCAGCGACATCCGGATCATGGACATCGCGCTGGCACCGGCGTTCAGGGGGCGCGGGATCGGCACCCGCCTGCTCCGCACGCTGATCGCCGAGGCCGATGAGAGCGCGCGCAAGCTCTCGATCCACGTGGAGATGAACAACCCCGCGCGGCGGCTCTACGAGCGCCTCGGCTTCCGCCGTGCGGGCGAGCACGGCGTCTACGTGCTGATGGAGTGCCTCCCCGCCTGAGAGCCTCTACGTAAACGATCTCCGCATCACGCTGCTCGCGGGCTCATGCGCCCGCGCCCTCGAGGGCGCACCTAGCCGCGATACCACGACACGACGGAGAACCGTTCACCGTGGGTGATCGGCAGCACCTCGTGCGTCGTCTCTGACGGGAACGCCACGAGCGTGCCTGGAGCAGGTGCCAGCGTTATCCGCTGCTCGGTCTCGCCGAGCGCCCCGTGGAGCACGAGCGAGCCGCCGCAGAAGGTCTCCGGCATCGGACGCTCGGACTGCGTGCTCAGGAAGATCACGACGGTGACCTTGCGAAAGCGCGACTCGTCGTACACCAGTGGGGTGTTGCCGTCCTGGTGCGCCACGAAGTAGTCGCCCGGTCCGTAGCGGAGGAACTGCGGCTCTTCGAATCCGTTCAACGACCGGCCGAAATGCGCCTCGATCCGCCGCTGGAGCCGTTCGAGCAGCGCGGCCACCGCGGCGTGGGCGGTTTCGGAGACCGCGATTCGTGAGGCCTTGCGCGCGCTCGACGCGACGCGGTCCTGGGGTGTCGAGCCGAGCACCGTCGCCGGCTCGCCCCGGGCCGCGCCCATCTCCTGACGGATGTGCTCGAGCGTGGCGGCGTCGAGGACATGGTCGATCTCCAGAACGCGGATCACCGACTCATCCTGACGGTGCTGATGGAGCGCTTGCCTACGTGAAGATGGCCTCGTAGCGCATTCCCTCGGGACCGGGCCCGAGCGGGACGACGAAGAGGTCGAAGGTGCCCATCTCCGTGTGCTCGATCGCGACCGTCTGCTGCGGCACGTGGTCGTGCGACTCGTCGCGGAACTCGAGCGAGAACGGCGTGCGCCCGCCGTCGGGCGGCGCGAAGAACGCGTCGACCGACGTCAGCGTGAGGGTGAGTGTGCGGCCCTCTGCAGCCGTGGCGCTGAACGTCTCGCCAACGCGATCCTCGAAGTC
>JBKGUS010000589.1:0-11797 GCA_046462295.1 Thermoleophilaceae bacterium
GCGTTGGCGTCCGAGCGCAGCGGCGAGCGGGGGTCCGCCATCAGCCGGCCGTGCTTTCCCCGCGCTCCAGCTCGTCCCCGATCAACCCTGCCGACAGGCGCAGGTGCTCCACCACGAGGTCGAGCGCCGCGACCCGCAGGCGCCCGACCTCGTGGTGGAGCACCTGCGCCTGTCGGCAGGGTTGATCGGGGACGAGCTGGAGCGCGGGGAAAGCACGGCCGGCTGATGGCGGACCCCCGCTCGCCGCTGCGCTCGGACGCCAACGCGGGGCGGGTCGCGCTCGTCACCGGCGGGGGCACCGGCATCGGCCGGGCGACCGCTCTCGAGATGGCCCGCACGGGCGCGCGGGTGGTGGTCTGCGGGCGACGGGAGGAGCCGCTGTCGCTCGTCCACGAGGAGATCGAAGGGCTCGGCGGCGAGTGCCTCGTCGTGGCTGCGGACCTGCGTGAGCCGGAGGACGTCTCCCGGGTCGTCGACGCCGCGCTCGACCGCTTCGGCGCCGTCGACGTGCTCGTGAACAACGCGGGCGGCCAGTTCACGGCGCCGGCGGAGGAAATCTCGGACAACGGCTGGCGGGCGGTTCACCGAGTGACCGTCGATGCCGTGTGGAGCATGACCCGGACCGTCGGCACGCGATCGATGATCCCGGGTGGCGGCGGCCTGATCGTGTTCATGGGCTTCGCCCCGCTCCGCGGCATTCCCGGCTTCGCCCACGCCTCCGCCGGCCGTGCCGCCGTCGCGAACCTCGCCTCGGGACTCGCCCTCGAATGGAGCCGCCACGGCATCCGGACCGTCTGCGTGGCGCCCGGGACGATCCGGACGGAGGCGCTCGACGCCTACGGGCCCGAGGCCGTGGCCGCGTGGGAGCGCTCGGTGCCGCTCGGCCGGCTCGGGCGGCCCGAGGAGGTGGCGGCGCTGATCGCCTTCCTGGCGAGTGCCGGGGGCGCGTACGTGACCGGCACGACGATCGCGGTGGACGGCGGAGCCGACGCCTGGGGCCTCGCTGAGCCGCCACCCGAGGTCGAGCGCCGATGAGTGTGTCCGACCGCGCCACGCAGCGGGACCTCCGGGTGCTGTTCGAGCCCCGGTCGGTCGCGGTGGTCGGTGCGTCCGACGACCCGGAGAAGTGGGGCAACTGGCTGGCCCGCGGCGCCCTGCGCGGCGAGGCCCGGAGAGACGTGCACCTCGTGAACCGGCGCGGAGGCCAGGTGATGGGGCGGCCCGCCCATGCCTCGCTCACCTCGCTGCCGGAGGCCCCGGAGCTGGCGGTGCTGGCCGTGCCTCCGGCCGCGGTCGAACCTGCCGTTGAGGACGCGATCGCCGCCGGCTGCCGCGCGCTCGTGGTCATCACCGCCGGTGAGGCGGACGGCGACGCCGGCGGACCGCGCGACGCCGCGCTCGCCCAGCGCGTCCGCGAGGCGGGCGTGATCCTGCTCGGGCCGAACTGCCTCGGCGTCTTCGACGCGGCAGCCGAGCTGGAGCTCGTGTCCAACGACCTGCCGCGCGGCTCGATCGGGCTGATCTCGCAGAGCGGCAACTTGGCGCTTGAGATCGGCCTGTTGGCCGGCGCGGCCGGGCTCGGGTTCTCCCGCTTCGTGTCGGTCGGCAACCAGGCCGACCTCGAGGCGAGCGAGCTGATCGGCGAGCTCGCCACGCACGAGGGCACCCGGCTGATCGCGATCTACGTGGAGGACTTCCGCGACGGCCGCGCCTTCGCCCGCGCCGCGGAGGCCGCCGCACGGGCCGGGAAGCCGGTCGTGCTGCTGGCGGTCGAGCGCTCGGAGGCGACGGCGCGGGCGGTGCTCTCGCACACCGGCGCGCTGGCGAGCGACTCCGCCGCCATCGACGCGGCCTGCCGGGCCGCGGGAATGGAGCGCGTGCGGAGCCCGCAGGAGCTGGTGGACCTCGCCCAGGGACTGCTGCGGGCGGGCGTGCCGGGCGGCCGGAGGGTGGCCGTGCTCGCGGACGGCGGCGGACACGGCGGGGTTGCCGCGGCGCTGGCGACGGAGGCCGGGCTGTCGGTGCCGGCGCTGAGCGACCGGCTGCGCGAAGAGCTGCGAACCGGCCTACCCCCGACCGCGGCGGTGGCGAACCCGATCGACCTCGCAGGGGGCGGCGAGGCGGACATCCACAGCTTCGAGCGGACCGCGCGAGCGGTGCTGGGGTCGGGCGAGGTGGACGCGGTGCTGATGACCGGCTACTTCGGCGGCTACTCGGACTACGCGGAGACCCTGGGGCGCGGCGAGGCGGCGGTGGCGGAGGCGCTTGCGGACGCGGCCGACGCGACGGGACGTCCGCTCCTCGTGCAGACCATGCATCCGGAGACGGCGGCGGCGGCGGCCCTGCGAGGAAGGGGCGTCCCGGTGTACCGGACGATCGAGCGCACCGTCGGGGTGGCGGCGAGGCTCGCGGCAGCGGCCGAGCGAGAGCTGTGGGGCGTCCCGGGGCTGCCGGAGGCGGCCGGGAAGCCGATGACTGTCAATGACTATTCACTGGGTCGACAGCTCCTCGCCGCCGGTGGCGTCCACTTCGTGCCCGCTCGCGAGGTCTCCACGCCCGGCGATGCCGCGGCGGCGGCCGCCGAGGTCGGCTATCCGGTCGTGCTCAAGGCGCTCGGCCTTCTCCACAAGTCGGACGCAGGCGGGGTCGTCACCGGCCTTTCCGACGAGGCCGCCCTGCGAGCCGCCTTCGCCGATCTCCGCGACCGCCTCGCCCCGCCGGCCTTCTCCGTCGAGCGGATGGCGCCGGTGGGCGACGGCGTCGAGCTCCTCGTGGGAGCGCGTTGGGACGCCCGTTTCGGTCCTCTCGCAGTCGTCGGGCTCGGCGGTGTGTTCACGGAGGTGCTTGGCGACGTGACGGTGGGGCTCGCCCCCGTCGACGAGGCCACCGCCCGCGAGCTCCTCCTCACCCTCCGCGCCGCACCGCTCCTGCAGGGGACCCGGGGCCGGCGCCAGGTCGACCTGGGCGCCGCGGCGTCCGCGGTTGCCGCGCTCTCGCGCGTGGCCGCGGCCCATCCGGAGATCGCGGAGATCGAGGTGAACCCGTTGCTGGCCCTTCCCGACGGGACGCTCGGGCTCGATGCGCGCATCGTGCTCCGAGTCGCGAACGACGGCTAGGGAGGGGTTGGTCATGAGCGCGCTCATCGACATCGAGTCCCGCGGCGCCGCCGCCGTCATCACGCTCAGGCGCGACGAGAAGCTCAACGCCCTGTCGAGCGAGCTCGAGCGCCAGCTCTCCGAAGCCGTGCGCGACGAGCGCGTGCGCGACAGCGCCTGCGTCGTCGTCGCCGGCGGGGCGCGGGCCTTCTCGGCCGGCGCCGACGTCAGCGAGCTGCGCGACCTCGACCCCGCCTCGATCCTCGCCTACTACCGCGATACCGGAGGCGTCTACGAGGAGGTGGCTGCCCTTCCGCAGCCCACGATCGCCGCGATCGCCGGCCACTGCCTCGGCGGCGGCCTCGAGCTTGCGCTCGCGTGCGACTTCCGGGTGGCCGATGCGACTGCGTCGTTCGGCTTCCCCGAGGTCGGCATCGGGATCGTGCCGAGCTCCGGCGGGACGCACCGGCTTGCGCGCCTGGTGGGAACGAGCCGGGCGAAGGAGCTCGTCCTGCTGCGCGAGCGCTTCGGCCCGGAGGAGGCGCGGGCGATGGGGCTCGTCACGGAGACGGTCGCGGCCGGCGCGGCCCTCGACCGCGCGCTGGAGCTGGCGAAGCGGCTGGCTGCGCTGCCCCCGCTCGCCGTGAGGCTGGCCAAGCAGACGATCGACGCGATGCCGGAGTCGTCGCGCGAGGCGGGGCTGGCGCTCGAGCGCCTCGCCTACGGCCTGCTTGCCCAGACGGAGGACGCCCGCGAGGCCGCGAACGCCTTCGCCGAGAAGCGCGAGCCCCGCTTCAAGGGGCAGTGAAGGACACTTGGTCCGGCCTCAGCGGACGGCGACCTCCGAAGCCACCGCCCCATACGACAGCACCCCATCCAGCCCCCGCTTGCGCACCTCGTTCGCCACGATCACCCGCTGGATCTCGCTCGTCCCCTCCCAGATCCGGTCCACGCGGAGGTCCCGGTACAGGCGCTCGCACGGGTTCTCTCGCATGTAGCCCCGGCCCCCGTGGATCTGCAGCGCCCGGTCCACCACCCGGCCCGCCGCCTCCGACGCCGCCAGCTTCACCACCGCCGCCTTTCCGTGCAGCAGCCGGCGGTCGAGCCCCTGATCCGCCTCCCACGCCACCTGCCGCACCAGCGCCCGGTTCGTCGCGATGTCCACCACGCTGTCGGCCACCATCCCCTGGATCAGCTGGTAGTCGATGATCGGCGTGCCGAACTGCTCGCGCCCGCGGGCGAAGTCGACCGCGGCCCGCAGCGCTCGCTCGGCGGCGCCCACCGTCCGCGCGGCGATCATGAGCCGCTCCTCGACGAACCAGTCGCGAGTCAGGTCGTAGCCCCCGCCGACCTCTCCGAGCACCGCCGTCTCCGGCACGCGTACGTCCTCGAAGCCGAACTCCGGGTGCTCGTACACGAACGTATGCATGTAGCGCGGGGTCCGCAGCACGCGCACGCCGGGCAACGCCTTGTCGACGAGGAAGAGCGTCGGCTCCCGCTCGGGCAGCACCATCGCGAGCACGATCAGGAAGTCCGCGACGTCGCCGACCGTGACGAACCACTTCTCGCCGTCGATGCGAAAGCCGCCGTCCACCCGCTGCGCGGTCGTCTCGATGAGCGATGGATCGGAGCCCGCGCCGGCCTCGGTGACGGCGAAGCAGTCGCGCCGCTCGCCCCGGATGGCCGGGATGAGGTACTCGTCGCGCTGCTCCGGAGTACAGGCCCGCAGCGCGTTGGCCGGCCGCCAGACCGCGTCCCACAGGGCGTTCGTCAGCCGGCCGAGCTCCTCCTGCACCAGTACCTGGTCGAGCACGCTCAGCCCCTGCCCACCCCACTCCGCCGGCATGTTGATCGCGTTCAGCCGCAGCTCCCGGACACGGTCGGCGATCTCTGCGTGCGCCTCGGCGCTCAGGCCGTTGTGCTCCTCGCACGCCTCCTCGTGGACCATGATCGAGTCCGTGAGCGCGCGGGCGCGTGCCCTCAGGTCCTCCTGGGCGGGGCTGAGCGTCAGATCCATGCCTCTTCAGGGCTCCTCGTTCGTATACTGCAACGTGCGTGCGCATGATGAACGGCCAGGCGGAGCGTGTCAACGGCGGAGGCATCCAGTCCGTGCAGCGCGCCGCCACCTTGCTCGAGGCGGTGGCCGATTCGCCCCGGCCGCGCACGGCACCGGAGCTGGCCGAGGCCTGCGGGCTCCACCGGAGCACGGCGTGGCGCATCCTGGCCACGCTCGAGGAGGCGGGGCTCGTGGACCGCAACCCCGCGACGAACAGGTACTCGATCGGGCCCGCGGTCGCGCGGCTGGCGGCGGGAGCGTCCGACTCGCTGCCTCGCCTCGCCCGGCCCCACCTCGAGGAGCTCTCGCGCCGCACCGGCGAGACGGTCAGCCTCGCGCTGCCGCGGCGGCTGCAGCTCGTCTACGTCGACCAGGTCCAGGCGCCGCACGTCATGGCCGCCGACTGGCTCGGCCGGGCCGTGCCCCTGCACGCCACCTCGACCGGAAAGGCGCTGCTGGCGTTCCTGCCACCCGAGGAGCTCCACACGGCCTTGAGCCAGTCATTGCCGCAGTTCACCGAACAGACGATCACCGGACCCGACGAGCTGCGCGACGAGCTCGAGCGCACCAGGCGCCGCGGCTACGCCGTCTCGCGCGGTGAGCTGGAGACCGGCCTGTGGGGCGCCTCCGCACCGATACGAGACCGCGCAGGAAGGGCAATCGCAGTGGTCAGCGTCTGGGGCGCCGAGGGACGGCTCAAGGCAAAGGGCAGCCTCGACGAGCTGGGCCGCGCAGCCGCCGCCACAGCCGACGCGATCGCACCTTAGGCCTTCGCCTCCAGGTCCGCCGCCCGGCCCGCCTCCACGATCCGCCGCAGGAACCCCTGCGTGCGCTCGTGCTTCGGCGAGCCGAAGATCGTCTCCGGCGGCCCCTGCTCCAGGATCACGCCCTGGTACAGGAAGCAGACCTTGTCCGCGATCTGGCGCGCGAACCCCATCTCGTGCGTCGCGATCATCATCGTCATCCCCGACTTGGCCAGCTCGCGAATCACCGTGAGGACCTCACCCACCAGCTCGGGGTCCAGCGCGCTCGTCACCTCGTCCAGCAGGATCAGCCGCGGCTGCATCGCGAGCGCCCGCACGATTGCGGCCCGTTGCTGCTGGCCGCCCGACAGCCGGTCCGGGTACTCCTCCGCCTTGTCCGCCAGCCCGAAACGAGCCAGGAGCTCGCGCGCCTGCTCCTCGGCGACCGGCTGCGGCATCCCCAGCACACGCCGGGGGGCGAGCGTCACGTTCCGCAGCACGTTCATGTGGGGGAACAGGTTGTAGGCCTGGAACACGATCCCGATGTGACGCCGCACGCGATCAGGGTCGGTCCCCTCATCGGTGATCTCCTGCCCGTCCAGCAGGATGCGGCCGCCGTGGATCGGCTCGATCAGGTTCGCGCACTTGAGCAGTGTGGACTTGCCGCAACCGGACGCGCCGATCAGGCAGACCACATCGCCCTCGGCCACTTCGAGGTCCACGCCGCGCAGCACCTCCACGTCGCCGTAGCGCTTGCGCACGTCCTCGAAGCGCAGGAGCGGGACGGCGTCGTTCATCCGCCCGTGGCGGCCATCCGCCTGCGGTCGCGTTCGATGAGCCAGTCGGTCACGCGCGCCAGCGGGATCGTGATCGCGATGAAGAGCAGCGCCGCCATCGTGTAGCCGGTGAAGTTGAACGTCTCCGCCGCGTAGTTCTCGGCGGAGCGCGCCGCCTCCACGAGTCCGAGCAGGCTCACCAGCGCGGTGTCCTTCTGGAGCCCGATGAAGTCGTTCAGCAGCGGCGGGATCACGCGCCGCACGGCCTGCGGCAGCACCACGAACCGCATCGACTGCCACTGCGTGAGGCCGAGCGAGCGGGCGCCCGCCGACTGGCTCGGATGCACCGAGTCGATCCCGGCGCGATAGACCTCGGCCACGTACGCGGAGTAGACGAGCACGAGCGCGACCACCCCGTACGTGAACACCGACTGGTCCGAGATGACAGAGAGCTGCAGCGCCGGGAGCCCCAGCCCGACCATGAAGACGACGAGGATCAGCGGGATGCCGCGGAAGACGTCCGTGTAGACGAGCGCCACGATCCGCAGCGGCACCAGCGCGGGGCCCGGCAGGCTGCGGATCACCGCGAGCGCCAGGCCCACTACCAGGACGAGCGCCTCGGCCAGCAGCATCAGCTTCACGTTCAGCCAGAAGCCCTCCGACACCGGCCCGAAGCTCTCCTCGAAGCCGGCCGCCGAGAAGAACGACTCGACGACCTTGTTGATCCCCGGCGACGCGATGATGAGCGCTACGACGGCGCCGAGGAACAGCACCGTGCTGATCGAGGAGACCAGCAGGTCACGGCGCCGCGACCCGCGCCGCGCGGTGTCCAGCCTTGCGACCGCGGCGCCCGCCACGCGCGCAGGCTACTCGAGCACCGGCAGGTCCTCGCTGCCGGGGAACCACTTGGCCTGGAGCTCCTCGAGCGTGCCGTTCTCCTTCAGCGTCGCGAGCGCCTCGTTGACGGGCTCGCGCAGGGAGTTGCCCTTCTCGAACACGATCCCGTACTGCTCCTTGGTCACGAACTGCCCGGTCATGTCGACGTCCTCGCCGCGCTCCTTCACGATCTCGGCGCCGATCGCCACGTCCATCAGGAACGCGTCGATCTGACCGTTGGCGAGCGCCTGGGTGGCGGCGCCGAGCGTCGTGAACTCGCGCGGGTCCTCGTTCGGCTGGATCTCTTCCTTGATGTAGTCGCCGCCGGTGGTGGCCGCCTGGAAGCCGAACAGCAGCTCCTTCATCTCGGCGATGGACGTGACACCCTCGGCCGGCCCGCCCTTCTTGATCAGGAAGCCCTGGTTGGCGTCGAAGTAGGGATCGGAGAAGTCAACGACCTTGGCGCGCTCGTCGGTGATGGTGACCTCGTTGATGGCCATGTCGAAGTCCTTCGGCGCCGGCGAGAAGAGGCCGCTGAACGGAGTGTTGACCCACTGCACCTTCGGCACGCCGAGCTCCTTGGCGATCGCGTCGGCGAGGTCGACCTCGAAGCCCTTGGGGTCGTCTATCGGCAGCTCCACGAAGCCCTTCACCGGGAACTCGGCGCCGACCGTCAGCTGACCCTCGGTGTGCAGGTCGAGGTCTGCCTGCTGGGAGGCACCACCGCCCCCGCCGCCACCTGATCCGCCGCCGTTCCCGCCGCCGTCGTCGTCGTCGCCGCAGGCCGCGAACGCGAGTGCAGCAAGCAGCACGGCGGCAAGCGAGAGCGCCGCCCTCCATCGTCCAGTCACTTCCGGCTCCCTCCCCAAGGGTTGACTCAAGAATCAGGATTCCTGATTGACGCGTCAGTTATAAGTGTTCGCGGCGATGAGTGTCAAACAGCGATCCGCGCGCGGCCGGCAGAGCCAGCCGCTTGCGGCCAAGCAGCGATCCGCGCGCGGCCGGCCGAGCCAGCCCCTTGCGGCCGGCCAGCGCCGCCCGCGGGCCTTCGACGCGCGGCCGAATCGCCCCGAGCAGATCCTCGCCGCGGCTTGCCGCGCGATCCAGCAGCGTGGCTTCGCGAACACGCGCATCGCGGACATCGCCGCCGAGGCGGACATGTCCACCGGCGCGATCCACTACTGGTTCGAGGTGCGGGACGAGGTGCTCATCGCCGCGCTCAAATGGGCCAGCGGGCAGCTGTTCGAGCGGCTCGAGGAGCTGGCGGCCGAGGCTGAGACCGAGCGCGAGCGGCTCGTGCTGCTGCTGGAGCACGCCGTCCCGGTGCCCGGACCGCGGCGGGGCGAGTACGTGCTGTGGATGGAGCTGTGGGTGAGGGCGCTGCAGGAGCCCGACCTGATGCCGGAGTGCGAGGCGCTGTCGCGCCGCTGGCGGGGCTACTTCTTCGAGGCGGTGAAGCGGGGCGCAGAGGCGGGCGAGTTCTCGCCCGTGGCCGGCCCTGACGAGGCCGCCGAGCGGCTGATCGCTCAGGTGGACGGGCTCGGCTTCGAGTTGCTGCTGGGGTACTCGTGGACGTCGCCCGAGCGGATGCGCAAGCGCCTGTACGGATTCGTGGCGGAGCAGCTGGGGATCGAGCGGCGGGCGCTGGAGCGGGATGCGAAGAGGGTGATCGCTCTG
The DNA here is from genome assembly GCA_046462295.1 of Thermoleophilaceae bacterium. Taxonomy (GTDB): domain Bacteria; phylum Actinomycetota; class Thermoleophilia; order Solirubrobacterales; family Thermoleophilaceae; genus JACVRW01. The sequence continues at coordinate 9,224 of JBKGUS010000589.1, forward strand.
CTCGACGGCGAGGGCGCGTGAGCGGCGCGGACGTCCTCGTCCGGGCCATGGAGGCGCTCGGGGCCACCGCAGCCTTCGGCGTTCCCGGCACCCATGCCCTGGCCATCTGGGAGGCGCTTCGCCAGAGCCCGATCGCCTCGCTTGGCACGCGCACCGAGCTGAACGCCGGCTTCGCCGCCGACGGCTACGCCCGGGCCAGCGGCCGCGTGGCGCCGCTGCTTCTGTCCACGGGGCCGGGCGCGCTCAACGCGCTGACCGCCCTGATGGAGAGCGCGAGCGCCCACGTGCCCGTGGTGGCGATCTCGAGCCAGATCCCGCGCGAGCTGATCGGGCGCGGACGCGGCTTCCTCCACGACCTGCCCGACCAGCGCGCGAGCTTCGCGCCGGTGGTGAAGCGGGCGTGGCGGGCCGAGAGCGCGGCCGCGCTGCCGGATCTGCTCGCGGAGGCGTGGCGGACGGCGCACGCCCCGCCAAGCGGGCCGGTGTACCTCGAGGTGCCGGTGGACGTGCTGGACGGGCCCGCCGGCACTGACGAAGGCGGGTCGGTGGATGCAAGGCCCCTGGCTCCGCCGGTGGCTGATGTGACGGCGGCGGCCGAGCTTCTCAACAACGCCGAGCGTCCCGTCCTCTGGGCCGGTGGTGGAGTCGAGCGCTCCGGGGCCTGGGCCCAGCTGCGGGCGCTCGCCGAGCGGTTGCAGGCGCCGGTCGCCACCACCTACATGGGCAAGGGCGCCTTCCCCGCCGACCATCCGCTCGCCGCCGGCTCCGCCTGCGACGACGCCGCGTACCAGGAGCTCCTCACTACGGCGGACGTGGTGCTCTGCATCGGCACCGAGCTCGGCGCCGAGACCACCGGCCAGTACAAGCTCCGGTTTTTCGGACAGCTGATCCAGGTCGATGCCGCCCCGGAGCGGATCGGCACCACCTATCCGGCGCTCGCCCTGATCGGCGACGCGGGCGCCGTGCTCGACGCCCTAACGCCGCTCATGACCGAGCGCGAGCGCGACGGACGCGCCGAGCAGCGGGTGCAGGCCGTGCGCGAGCGCATCGCGGCCGGCCTCGACGCCCAGGGCCGCGAGCTCGAGCGCGGCATCCTCGACGACATCGCCGGCGCAGCCGGTCCCGAGGCCGTCATCTCCTGGGACATGACGATCATGGGCTACTGGGCCGCCGCCCACCTGCCGGTCACGAGCCCGCGCACGTTCCTCTATCCGCTCGGCTCGGGCACGCTCGGGTACGCCTGGCCGGCCGCGCTGGGAGCGCAGGCCGCGCTGCCCGGCACGCGCACGCTCGCCGTGGTCGGCGACGGCGGCATCCACTACGGGCTGACCGAGCTCGCCGGCGCGCGCCAGCACGGCCTCGCGGCGAAGCTCCTGATCGTCGACGACGGCGGCTACGGCATCCTGCGCGAGTACCAGCGCGACGCCTTCGGCGAGACGCACTCGGTGGACCTCGTCCAGCCGGACTTCGAGGCACTCACCCATGCGTTCGGCGTGCCCGTCAAGGCCACCGAGGCGTCCGGTCTCCGCGAGGCGCTCGACTGGGCCTTCGGCACCGAGGGCCCGGCAGTCGTCGTCCTCCGCGCCGCCGTGGCGGCCCACCAGCCGACTCCATGACCGACTGGAGCGAGGTCCTCCGCCCCCAGCTGCTCGACCTCGGGCCGTACGTCCCCGGACCGAGTCTGGACGACCTCAAGCGGAAGATCGGGATCGACGACGTCGCCAAGCTGAACTGGAACGAGGGGCTGTTCGGACCGCTCCCGGGCGTGCTCGACGCGGTGGCGCGCCAGCTGCCCGAGACGTGGGCCTACCCCGAGCACGCCTACCTCGAGCTGCGCGAAGGCCTCGCGGCGGAGACCGGGGCGCGGCCGGACCAGATCCTTCCAGGCCACGGCATCCAGACCCTCATCCTCACCCTCTGCTCGGCCTTCCTAACTCCGGGCGACCGCGTGGTCGTGCCCCAGCCGACCTACGGCCTCTACGCGCAGGCCTCGCGGGCCGCCGGCGCGACCGTCGAGCGGGTGCCGCCGCAGGAGCTCAGGCTCGATCTGGAGCGGATCGCCGACGCCGCCCGCCGCAGCGGGGCCCGGCTCGCATGGATCTGCGACCCGAACAACCCGACCGGGTCGACCGTCGGCGAGGCCGAGTGGCGCTTCTTCCTGGACGCGCTGCCGGCCGGCTGCGTGGTGGCGGCAGACGAGGCGTACGCCGACTACATCGATCCCGAGCGGCGGATCCGGCGCGAGGACGACGTGGCGGCCGGCCGCCCGGTGGTGGTGCTGCGCACGTTCTCGAAGATCTTCGGCCTCGCTGGGCTGCGGCTCGGCTACGCGCTGGCCGCCGCGGAGCTCGTGCCCTACCTGCAGGCGGTGCAGGAGCCCTTCAACGTGAACCGCCCCGCGCTGGTGGCGGGCGCGGCGAGCCTGGGGCGCCCGACCGACGTCGACGAGCGCCGCCGCGCCACCGCCGCCGCCCGCGCCCACCTGGCGGCCGGACTCCGCGCGGCCGGCCTCGAGCCGCTCCCCTCCGACGCGAACTTCCTGCTCGTGGAGCGCGTCGTCATCGGCGCCGTGCT
>JBKGUS010000590.1:0-13289 GCA_046462295.1 Thermoleophilaceae bacterium
CGAGCGCGCGAGCTCGGAGAGCAAAAACGGGTTGCCGCCGGTGACCCGGTGCGCCTCCGCGGCGAGCTCGGGGGCGGGCTCGGCTTCGAGCTGCTCGGCGAGCAGCTTGGCGGCGGCCGATTCGGTCAGCTCCGCCGGGCACAAGAGCTCGCACGGAGCCTCGGCCTTGATCGCCTCGATCGGCTCGAGGGGGGCCTCGGGCTCGGTCGAGCGGGCGGCGAGGGCGAGCAGCGCCGGGACGCCCTCGAGGCGGCGGGCGAGGTAGTGCAGCCAGCGCAGCGAGGGCCCGTCCGCCCAGTGGGCGTCGTCGACGACGATCGCGAGCGGCCGCCGGTCGGCGAGGTTCGCGCACAGCCAGTAGAGGCCGTGCATGATCGGGAAGGGGTCGGCGGCTGGCCCCCTTGGGTCGGCAGTCCCGGCCGGATCGACGAGCGGCGCGGCAAGCCCCGCGGCGCCGGCTAGCAGCTCGGAGCGCTCTTCCTGTGGCGCCTCGCGCACGGGCGCCTCGAGGAGCTGGCGCGCCACGCCGAAGGCGAAGCGCTGCTCGAGCTCGCCGCCGCGGGCGCGGAGCACCTCGAGCCCGGCGTCGGCTGCGATCCCGCCGAGCGCGGCGAGCAGCTCCGTCTTGCCAACCCCGGGCGGCCCCTCGACCACCACCGCCGCGCCCTCTCGCTCGGCGGCCGGGCGGGCGCAGAGCTCGCCCAGCTGGGCGAGCTCGGTCTCCCGCTCCAGGAGGCCCGGGACCTCCGAGGACCGGCGATCATCCTCCGCTCGCTCCGCGATGGAGGAAGCCTAGTTCAGCCCCGCGCCTGGGCCTCGGCCTCCCTCGGATCCCCCCGAGTCGTTGGCAACCACAGCTCATCCTTCCTGCGTTTGCACAAGAGCAGGTAAGTCCGGGAGGGGACCCAGGCTTGCGCAACGGACGAGGTGCGAGCGTCATCGCCCGACGCTCGGCTCGCTATCGCTTCGCGCGAACAGCAGCACGGTTTCGACGTGGCTCCGAACCGGTCGCGGCGTGGGCGAGGTCTCGGAGGTGGTTCGCGGGTAGTTACTCAACGATGCCACCGAATCCCTGGTCGCCTACGGCCTGGTCTTCGTACTGCCGGGCGTCGCCGCGATCACTGGCGGGACGTGGCTACTGCGTCTCAGCGCTCGCCGATGTCCTCGTGCCAGAGCTCCGGGTGCGCGGCGATGAAGCCGGCCAGAAGCTCTACGCATTCCTTCGAGGCCAGATCCACGACCTCGACGCCGCATTGTCGGAGCCAATCGATCCCGCCTGAGAAGTTGACCGACTCACCGACCACCACCTTGGGGATCCCGAACTGGCGCACGAGGCCGCTGCAATACCAGCACGGCGCCAGCGTCGTGACCATGACCGTGTCCTGGTAGCTGCGCCGCCGGCCGCTGCGCCGAAACGCGTCGGTCTCGCCATGAAGCGAGGGATCCTGCTCCTGGACGCGCCGATTCCGGCCCCGGCCCAGCAGCTTGCCGTCAGCGGTGAAAAGCGCCGCGCCGATCGGGATGCCGCCCTCGGCCAGGCCCGATCGGGCCTCCTCCAGTGCAACCTCGAGCATCTCGCGCTCCCTCATGGCCGGCGCAGCATAAGTAGCGCCAGCCGTGAAGCGCGCATACGGCGTTATGGCGGCTACGTGCGCGCTGCTCCGCGGCTTGACAATAGGAAGCTATCTTCCTATTCTCGCGCCATGCCGCGACGAAAGCCCGGAACCCTGTTGCCGCTCGAGACAGAGATCCTCGAGGCGGCGCTGTCGATGCTGCGCAGCGGTGAGCGCACCTTCCACGGTTTCGCGCTCGCGCAGCGCATCCGCGCCGAGGGCGGAGCGCGATCGCTGACCGCGCATGGAACCCTCTACAAGGCCTTGGGTCGTCTCGAGCAGTTCGGTCTGCTCACGTCGCAGTGGGAGGACGGTGCGGCGGCCGAGGGGCGGCCGCGCCGGCGGCTGTACGAGCTCACCAAGCAGGGCGCTGAGGTGGCTGAGCAGGCCCTCGCCGATAGGGCCGAGAAGCCCGAACCGGGTGTCGGACGTCCCCCGCGAGTCGTCCGGAGGCCCGCATGACATCGGGGCGCATGGCCGAGCTGGTGGCCCGGTGGGTGCGGTTCTACACGAGGGATCTGCCCACCCCGATCGCCCAACGTCGGATCGACGAGATCGACGCCGACCTCCACGACCACATCGCGCACGAACGGGCCAACGGGACCAGCGACCGCCGCATCGCCCTCAGCATCGCGTCCCGAATGGTCCGTGGCCTGGCTGCCGACGCCTCATGGCGCGGCCAGACGATCGCCCATCCCTCGACCCCGAAGGAACTGATGAAGAAGAGCAAGCCCGCCTACCGATCCGTCGTCCGCGTCGCGCTCGTTACAGCGTGCATACTGCTGCTCCCCCTGATCGCGATGCAGATCACCGATGAAGTGGACTGGGGTCTGGCGGACTTCGCTTTCGCCGGAGTTCTCCTGGGAGGAACCGGTCTACTGCTCGAGCTGGCAGCGAGGAAGACGGCCAACCTCGCCTACCTGGCCGCCGCCACCGCGATCGGCGTCGCCGCCATCGTGTTCGGGGAGTCAGATGACGCGCCCGGCCTTGTGCTGTTCGGTGGCCTGCTCATCGTCGGCACGGTTGCACTGGCGCTCAGGACCGCCCAGCGCAGCGCGTAGCCGCCGCCACCGCCTACTGGGAGGGGAAGAGCGTCTCAACCGTCGCCGAGGCCCGCACGTGCTGGCCGCGGTCGTATCGCATGTGGATCGCGACCGAGACGGCGAGAAACACCACGCCAGCCACCGCCGCGACCGCCAGCGGCAGGTCGAGCGTGACGCCGAGCAGGATCCCGATCGCGCCGGCCCCGACCACGCTGTTGACGACGCTCACGGCGCTGGCGGTACCGAAGAAGAGCTGCCAGCGCGAGCCGCCCTCGAGGCCCATGTTCGAGAGCACCCCGCGCGGGTCGTCATTGCTCGACATCAGGAAGTAGCGGGCGTTCTCGCCGGCTAGCTCGACGTAGTAGTGGCGGATGCGGTTGATCGCGCGTCCGTAGCGGACGTCCTCGATCGAGCTCTGAACAAGGCGGGCGAAGGTTGACACGCCGAGGAAGAAGAGAGTCGGCAGCACGGTCAAGGCGAAGAGCTGGAAGAGCTCCCCGCCCGCGGACACCTGGCTGACGAACCCGAGCGCGACCAGCGTGCTCGAGACGCTGAACATGTACAGCGACGCGCGCGCCGCACTCTCACCGATCGTCTGCGAGCGGGCTCCCTGGAGCGTGAAGTGCTCGGTGGTGAGCGTGCTGAGCAGCGTCTGCCTGTCTGCGCTTTCCGCCTCCACGCCCGGAGCTTCGACGGGACCTCACCGCCTCCCTCCTCCGCCTGACCAGCATAACGATTATGCTGGTCAGACACATGCAAATGGACGAGCACGACAAACGACGCATCGGCGAGCAGCTCGAGCCCGGCGCGCGACGCAAGGCACCCGGGCGGCTCGAGCTGCTTCAGCGCTTCGTCAACACCTACAACCACGACTTCCCGCCCGAGTGGGATCGCATCGGGACCCCGGAAAGGGCCGAGGCGTGGCTCCGGCAGAAGGGGCTCGTGGCGCCGGGCACCCGAGTCTCGGACGCCGACGTTGCTCGTCTCATCGAGCTCCGGGAGGCGATCCGGACGCTCGCGATCGCAAACCAACGCGGCGAGCCCGAAACAGCGGCGACGGACGCCATTCGCGACCTCTCCGGCAGGGCTCCGCTCACCGTCGCCATCGACGACACCGGGCGGACCGCCCTCGAACCCGCGAGCCGCGGCGTCGACGGCGCGGTCGCGACCCTCCTCGGCATCCTGCACGAGGCGCAGCTCGCCGGTCACTGGTCACGCATGAAGGCCTGTCGGCGGTGCGAGTACGCGTTCTTCGACCGCTCGAAGAACCGGTCGGCGGCCTGGTGCGCCATGTCGATCTGCGGCAACCGGACGAAGAACCGCGCCTACTACCGGCGCCGCCGTTCCACGAAATGAGAGCGAGGCCCGCGTTCGCCGCGGCGGGCCTCGGCTTCGCGGCCATCCTGCCGCTCTTCCTTGGCGCGGGCAGCAGCGCGATGGAGAACGTGGTCCTGGCGGCGGCGTACGTGATCATGGCGCTCGGCCTGAACGTCGTCGTGGGCTTCGCCGGGCTGCTCGACCTGGGGTACGTGGCGTTCTTCGCGATAGGTGCGCACGTCGCGGCGCACTTCGGATCGGGGTTCTGGGCGGACGCCGGGGACGGCGCCGGCATCGCGCTCTTCGTCGGCGAGCCGGCGGCCAGCCTGCCCGGCATCCACTTCAACTTCCTGATCATCCTCGTGCTCGCGATCCTCGCGACGACGATCGCCGGCGTGCTCATCGGGGTTCCGACGTTGCGCCTGCGCGGCGACTACGTCGGCATCGTCACGCTCGCATTCGGCGAGATCATCGGTCAGGTCGCGGCCAATGGCCGGGAGATCGAGATCTTCGGCGGATCGCTCACCGCGGGACCCGGCGGCATCTCCGCCATCGACAGGATCGACCTGCCCTTCCTCGAACGCTTCGGTGCGCTGGACCTGCGCCCCTGGTACTGGTTCGCCCTCGCGCTCGTCGCGCTGATGCTGGTCGTCAACTTCCGCCTGCGCGACTCGCGGCTCGGCAGGGCGTGGATCGCGATGCGCGAAGACGAGGGCGCGGCGGCGAGCGTGGGCGTGCCGATCGTCCGCACCAAGCTGCTGGCGTACGGGGTGGGAGCCGCGCTGGGCGGGGCCTCCGGCGCCTTCCTCGCGTCGTACTTGAGCACCGTAAACCCCGATCAGTTCACGTTCTCGTTCTCGATCTTCATCCTCGCCATGGTCGTGCTCGGCGGGCTGGGCTCGATCTGGGGCGTCGTGGTCGGCGCGATCATCCTGTCGGGGATCAACAACTACCTGCTGCCCAGGGTCCTCTACGACGTCCCCGGCAAGGTGGGGCTGGACTTCGATCTCGCGGAGATCTCGTCCGGCATCTACGGCTTCCTGCTCGTGATCATCATGCTCCTGCGACCGGAAGGCCTGCTGCCGGCCCGGCGCCGGCGCATTTCCCCGCAACGAGCGGCGTGAACGTCACCGGGCCCCTTGACTGCGGCCCGCGCCCCTGATCGACTCCCCGCCGAGACGCGGACCAAGCGCCAAGAGCGAAGCCAGAGGTTGTGAGGCTCGCCGCGCGGAACGCCGGCTTCGGCCGGCGGAAAGCGCACCTCAAGCGCGAGGTTCGCGTCTCTTTTCGTGCGCGCTCACCCGCCGCACCCACTCCGCGATCAGATCGGGGCGTGAGATCGGCCCGCCGGCCAGCTCCTCGACGTGTGCCTCCGGATAGAGCTCGGCCACGTGGGACGCCAGCGCGCCCTCGTACATCGGCTCACGCCCTCCGTGCAGGATCCGCAGTCGGCCGCCCAGGGCCCGGGCTTGCGCGCTGGTGTCGTCGTCCATCCAGGCGCGGGTCCGCGGGAGCGTGGAGTCGTGTGAGATGTACTCCCAAGCATGTGCCACGCGCTGCCTGAGGTCCTCCTCGCCGAGTTCGGGGTTGGCGGCGGACAGCAGTGTGCGTATCGCGGCACGCGGGTCGGTGCTCATCATCCGCAGCAGCATCTCCGCGACGGAGTCGGACGCCGCCATCACGTCGGTGCCCTTCAGTTCGCTGCGCGGGAGCATTGCCGCCGCAGCCGGCTGGAGGCAGAACACGTCGGAGATCGCGTCGGGCCGGGCTGCCGCCACGCGTACCGCGAGGTTGAACCCGTACCCCACGGCGATCGCCACCGCTTGCCCGCCGGCGGCCTCGGTCACCGCAAGCAGGTCCCCTGCGTCCGTCTCGGCGTCGTAGGGCCCAACCCTGGTCGAGGCCCCGCAGCCCCTTGCGTCGTACGTGACCACGCGGTGCTCCCGCGCGAGGTCGCCGATCAGGTCCGCATAGACGCCCGGATAGCTCCACAGGATCTGATGGACGATCAGCACGAGTGGACCGCTGCCCTGCTCCTCCCACCGGATCTCGACGCCGCCGGGGCGCTCGACGGTATGCATCGGCGGCGATTCTCCCAAAGCGCGTAGCGTCGGCCTCGATGCCGCCGGTCCAGCACGCGCCGCACAACGCGATGACGGACCCGGACGAGATCGCCCGCTTCCACGAGCGCTGCAGCGACCTCATGCGCGAACTCCTCCACGCGCTCGCCGAGACTCCTGACCGCCCTCGCACGTTTCCGGAGATCGAGGACTCGATCGGATGGCCGCGGCGCCGCATCGCGTCGGTGCTCGGCGGCGTCCACCACCTGCGGCAGACCGAGTTCGGCGGCCGCCGCCCCTACCGCTTCCACGACGCGCGCTGGTCGCGCTCCGGGCGCTGGGAGATGTGGATGGACGCCGACCAGGCGGGGGCGGTCCGCGCTTCAGCGACAGGCGATCCCAGCCGACAAGAAACATGACCCGACCTCCACCGCCATGGCCTACTGCTTCAGCCATCCGACCGTCTTCACGCACGCGCGCGACTCCCAGTCGAGCGCGCGGCTTCTCATTCGGAGGATCGGCGCCGCGCTGTTCCTGCTGGGTGGGCTCACCATGGTCGCCACTCTGCTCGCGCCGTCGGCCGGGCGCCCGCCGCTCCTGGCCTTCGCTCCCATCGGCCTCGCCTGCTTCGGCTTCGCCGCCTACCTGATCCTCGCTCCGCGGGTGCCCGACTGGGCCCTGCTCGCCACGCCGCCGCTCGGCACGTTCGTCATCACGGCGATCATGAGCATCGAGGGCACCACCAGCGGCACGCCGTTCTTCTACCTCTGGCCGATGCTCGTGGCGGCGTACTTCTTCCAGCGCCGCGACGTCCTCCTCAACTTCGCCCTGGTCTGCGCCTTGTTCGCCGTGGCGCTCGCCTTCTGGGTCCCGGTCGACGACGGCGGCCTGATCATGTTCCTCGACACCGTCATGGCCGTGGGCGTCGTGACGGCGCTCGTGTTCGTGCTGAAGACCCAGGTCGGCCGGCTCGTCACGGGGCTGCACAAGGCCTCCACCACGGACGCGCTCACGGGAGTCCTCAACCGCGGGGCCTTCCAGGAGCGTCTCGACGAGAACCTCGCGGCCGCCGACGGACAGCCGCTCGTGCTCGCCCTCCTCGACCTCGACCACTTCAAGCTCGTCAACGACCGCCACGGACACCCGGCGGGCGACCGCGCCCTCCGGCGCTTCTGCGAGATCGTCCAGGCCGAGGCAAGGCTGGATGACGTGCTCGGCCGGCTCGGCGGTGAGGAGTTCGGCCTCCTGCTCGCCGGGACCGACCTCGAGGGCGCTCACTCCTTCGCCGACCGCCTGCGTGCCACCGTCGCGCGGGAGACCGCCGCGGACGAGGTGGGGCTGACCGTGAGCATCGGCCTGTGCGAGTCGGGCCCCGAGTCGACCTCGGAGGACCTGCTCCGCAGCGCCGACGTCGCCCTCTACTCGGCCAAGGGCGCCGGCCGCAACCGCGTCGCCCTCTACGGCGAAGCTGCCCTCGCCTGAGCGCCGAGCTCAGGTCTGCTTGACGGAGATCCCGCGCAGCAGGTGCGCCACGCGGTCGCAGGCGTCGATCCCGTCCTCGACCCGCTCGAAGATGTCCTTCCAGCGGATCACCATCATCGGATCGACCCCGCCGTCGAAGAGCGCGGTCAGCCCTTCGCGCAGGAGCCGGTCGCCCTCGTTCTCGAGCCGCTTGATCTCGCGCAGGTGCCGCCACCCGGCGGGCAGATCCTCGACCAAGGCGAGCACCGCCGCGACTTCCTGGCCGGCCGCGGCCAGCGTGTCGGTGAGCGCGATGGCCTGGTCCATCGGCGCCTCGACGCGGTAGAGGCCCAGGAAGTCGGCGGCCTCCTCGGCGTAGTCGACCACGTCGTCGAGGCCCGAGGCGAGGGCCAGCATGTCGCTGCGTTCGAACGGAACGGCCAGGCGCTGGTGGAGGTGATGCGCGATGTCGTGTGTGACCGCGTCGTTCGCGTGCTCCAGCTCGACCAGCTCCACGCGCTTTTCGAGCCCGTCGGGCCACGCGCGCATCAGATCGCGCAGCACGGCGGTGGACAGCTCGACGTTGCGCCCCGCCTGCCGCAGCATCTCGAACAGCTCGGCGTAGTCGGGTGTCCGGCCGACCAGCTTCGAGGGCAGCGTGTACGCCATCTACCGGACCGTAGACCGCAAATCCCCTGCTCAGGTGACGAAACGGTGAAGAATCCGCGCGTCGGTGCGCCTAGACGTGCTCGGTGCGGATGCGGCGCCGCGTCTCGGCGTAGCGGACGACCTCGTAGCCGATCACGGCCGAGGTCAACGCCGCGGCCAGTCCCATCGCGACGAGGGCGTCGACCTCGGTTGCGAGGGGGATCAGCGCCACCGCGACGACCACGGCAACCAGGCGGCCGCGGTAGAGCGTGTGCGTGTTGCGGAACCGGAACCCCACGTGGCCCGCGTAATAGAGCGCGATCCCTCCGAACAGGGCCACGGCCGGCGCCGTCTTCAGCGGCTCGCCCACGTCGCCGATGGTCTTCTTCACCCCGAGCGCGATCAGCACGATCCCGGCGATCATCGGGAGGTGCATATAGCTGTAGGCATCCCGCGCGATCGTCGCCCTGAGGTCGCCGCGGGCTCTGCGGAAGCGGCTCTCGGCGTCCAGCGCGACCCAGTCGAAGTAGGCCCACCACAGGGCGCAGGCCACGATCAGCCCGAGCGCCGCGGCGGCGACGATCCCCGCGTCGACCTCGCCCTCGAGGCCGGCGCCGATCGCCACGATCGACTCGCCGAGCGCGATGATCATGACCAGGCCGAAGCGCTCGGCGAAGTGCCCGGCCGAGACCTGGAAGCCGCGCACGCCGAACACGAACGGTCCGGCGAAGTCGATCGCCAGCGCGAGGATCCAGATCACCGCCTGGGCCGTCCCGCCCACGAGCGCCCCCGCGATCAGCAGCAGCGGGGCGGGCAGCGCCGTTCGCGCCAGGCGGACGATGGCCTGGGCCGTGTCGACGTCGTCGTTGGCCTCGGCCCAGATGAAGATGTGGAGCCAGCGCGCCGCCGCGTAGGCGATCGCGAACAGCAGCGCGTCGTCGCCGAAGGCCTCCGGCACCGCGAGCGCCGTGATCAGGAAGGCGCCCATCGCGGCGAACATGAGCAGCCGCTCGAGGCCCTCGTCGGCAGCGATGTAGTTGGTCAGCCAGGCGTAGGCGCCCCACGCCCACCACAGCGCGGCCAGCACCAGCGCGCCTTGGCCGAGCCCCTCCCAGGTCGGATGCTCCGACATGAGGAGCGTGACCTGGGTCAGCGCGAAGACGAAGACCAGGTCGAAGAACAGCTCGAGCGGAGCTACCCGCTTCTCGGCCTCGCTCGCTTGCGCCTCGGCGTCCTTCATCGCGTCTGAGGGTAGGCACCTCTGGGACGGCGGGGCTCGTGCCTATGCAATGCTTAGGCAACCCATGGCGCGCGACGAAGGACTCCTGCTCGGCGACGCCGCTCGCGCGATCGGGGTGAGCGCCGACACCCTGCGCCGCTGGGAGCGTGCCGGCAAGCTCCGCACGACGCGCGACCAGGCCAACCGGCGGCGTGTTCCGAGACGTGAGATCGAGCGCCTGTCCGGGCACCCGAGCCGCCACAAGGCCGGCGACTCGCTCTCGGCACGCAACCGCTTCCCGGGGGTGGTCCGCTCGGTGGAGATTGACGGAGTCATGGCGCTTGTCGAGATCGAGGCCGGCCCGCACCTCGTCACCGCGGCGGTCACCCGCGACGCGGTCGAGGAGCTGGGCCTCGCGCCCGGGGTTCCGGCCACGGCGGCCGTGAAGGCCACCTCGGTCATGTTGGAGCGTGGGTGAGGCGGGCGCTCGCGCTCGCCGCCGCGGTCGTGCTGCCGGGCTCCGGCTGTGGCGACGAAGCCGGGGGCGGTGACGGCACCCGTCTCGTCGTCTCGGCGGCCTCGTCCATGACCGAGGCGCTCGAGTCGTGTGCGCCGGAGTTCGAGGAGGCGGAGAACGCCGACGTCCGGCTCTCCTTCGGGGGCTCGGACGAGCTCGCCGCGCAGATCCGCCAAGGCGCACGCGTCGACGTCTACGCCGCCGCCAACACCAACCTGCCCGAGGAGCTCCACGGCGAGAACCTGCTCTCGGAGCCGGTGGAGTTCGCGACCAACGAGCTCGTGCTCGCGGTCCCGGCCGGCTCGGCGGTCCGGTCCATCGAGGACGTTGCTCAGCCGGGCGCGGAGGTCGTGGTGGCGTCGGAGTCAGTGCCGATCGGCTCCTACACGCGCGAGTCGCTCGCCAAGCTGCCGCCCGAGCAAGGGAGGGCGATCCTCGACAACGTGGTCTCGAACGAGCCCGACGTCAAGGGCATCGTGGGCAAGCTCACGCAGGGCGCGGGCGACGCCGGCTTCGTCTACCTGACCGACGTGAACGCGACCGGCGGCGACCTCGAGGCGATCGAGCTGCCGGACGAGCTCGAGCCCGAGGTGACCTACGGCGCCGGCGTTCCCACCGAGGCGCGCGAGCCCGAGCTGGGGCGGGTGTTCGTCGACGGGCTCACGAGCGGCCCGTGCGCGGAGGCGCTGCGGGAAGCGGGCTTCGGCGGCGCGCCGTGACGGGTCGCGCGGCGGGAGACCCGCTTCGGCGGCGCGCCGGGCGCCCGGGATCCGGCGCCTTCGCGGTCCTCCTCACCGCCTGCCTCGCCGTCACCCTCACCTTCCTCACGCTGCCGATCGTCGCGATCTTCCTCGACTCGAGCCCGGCCGACCTGATTTCGAGCCTCGGCGAGCCCGGCGCTCTCGACGCGCTGTGGCTGAGCCTGCGCACCACGGCGATCTCGATGGCGATCATCCTGCTGGTCGGCACGCCGGCGGCCTACCTGCTCGCCACGCGCTCCTTCCGCGGCAAGGCGCTCGTTGTGACGCTCGTCGAGCTTCCGCTGGTGCTGCCGCCTGCGGTGGCGGGCATCGCCCTACTGGCGGCGGTCGGCCCCTCCGGCATCCTGGGCGGCACGGTCGAGGCCGCCGGCCTGCAGCTCACGTTCGCCACGGCCGGCGTGGTGGTGGCGCTCACCTTCGTGGCGTCGCCGTTCTACGTGCGCCAGGCGATGGCCGCCTTCGCCTCGGTCGACCGGGTGATGCTCGACGCCTCGCGCACGCTGGGCGCCTCGGAGGCGCGCGGCTTCCTGCGCGTGATGATCCCGGTGGCGCTGCCGGGGCTGGTGGCCGGAACTGCCCTCGCGCTCGGCCGCGCCCTCGGGGAGTTCGGCGCCACGCTCATGTTCGCGGGCTCGTTCGAGGGGATCACGCAGACCGTGCCGCTTGCGATCTACGACCGCTTCTCGACGGAGTTCGACGCGGCGCTGGCCCTCTCGGCGGTCCTCGTGGCGGTCTCCGCCGCCATCCTGCTGTCCGTGAAGCTCGTCCACGGCGGCGAGGCGCTCGGCGGTGCTCCGCGCTGAGGCGAGCACCCGGCTCGGCGCGCTCGACCTGGACGTCGCGCTCGAGGTGCGGGCGGGCGAGTGCCTCGCGCTCGCCGGCCCGTCCGGGGCGGGCAAGACGAGCGTGCTCCGCATCGCCGCCGGCCTCGTGCGTCCCGCGCGCGGCCTGGTCGAGGCAAACGGCGAGACGTGGCTCGACACCGAGCGCGGCGTCGACGTGCCGCCCGAGCGCCGGCGCTGCGGCTACGTGTTCCAGGAGTACGCCCTCTTCCCGCACCTGAGCGCCTGGCAGAACGTGGCCTACCCGCTACGGGGCATGGCGCGGGCGCAGCGGCGCGAGCGCGCGCTGGAGCTCCTGGGGCGGTTCGGACTTCGCGAGCTGGCGGACGCCCGGCCGCGCACGCTCTCGGGAGGCGAGCGCCAGCGCGTGGCGGTCGCCCGGGCGCTCGCCCGGAAGCCCGACGTGCTGCTGCTCGACGAGCCGCTCTCGGCGCTCGACGCCCGCACCCGGGCGAGCGCCTCGCGCGAGCTGTCCGCCGTGCTGGGCGACGTGGAGGTGCCGGCCCTGCTCGTCACGCACGACTTCGCCGAGGCCGCCCAGCTCGGCGACCGGGTGGGGGTGATCGACGCCGGCCGAGTCGTGCAGGAGGGCAGCCCGAGCGAGCTGGCGGCGGCGCCGCGCAGCGCGTTCGTCGCCGACTTCACCGGAGCGGTGGTCCTCACCGGCGTGGCAGAGCGCCTCCCCGACGGGCTGACGGCGGTCACGCTCGACGGCGGCGGCACCGTCACGAGCACGGATGTCTTCGAGGGCCCGGTGGCGGTAAGCGTCTACCCGTGGGAGATCGCGATCGAGCCCGCCGGCGAGCCGGCGCACGGCTCGACCCAGAACCGGCTGCCGGCGGAGGTGCTCTCGGTCACCAATGTGGGTAACCGGGTCCGGCTGGGCCTGGCCGGACCGCAGCCGATGGCGGCCGAGATCACCGAGCCGGCGGCCCAGGCGCTCGGGCTGCGGACCGGCTCGCGCGTGACCGCCAGCTGGAAGGCGGCCGCCACGAGGCTCGTCTCGATCTGACGCGAAGTACCCTTGCCCACCAGCATGGAGCGGTACGACCCCAGAGCGATCGAGGCCCGGTGGCAGCAGGTGTGGGAGGACGACCACACCTGGGAGGTCTCCAACGAGCCGGACGCCCGGCCCAAGGGCTACGTGCTCGAGATGCTGCCCTACACGAGCGGCGAGCCGCACATCGGCCACCTGAAGAACTACGCGCTCGGCGATGCGATCGCCCACTACTGGCGCCGCACCGGCCACCGCGTCCTGCACCCGATGGGCTACGACGCCTTCGGGCTCCCGGCCGAGAACCACGCGATCAAGACCGGCCAGCACCCGCGCGAGTCGACCGAGGCGTCGATCGCCGATTTCCGCAAGGACTTCCGGTCGTGGGGCATCTCGATCGACTGGACGCGCGAGTTCGGGACCCACGAGCCGCGCTACTACCGCTGGACGCAGTGGATCTTCCTGCGCCTGTACGAGCAGGGCCTCGCGTACCGCAAGCAGGCGGCGGTCAAGTGGTGCCCCAACGACCAGACCGTCCTCGCGAACGAGCAGGTGATCGACGGCCGCTGCGAGCGCTGCGGCTTTGAGGTGGAGGCCAGGCAGCTCGAGCAGTGGTTCTTCCGGATCACTGAGTACGCCGACAGGCTGCTCGAGGACATGGGCAGGATCGAGTGGCCGCGGCACGTGGTGACGATGCAGGAGAACTGGATCGGCCGCTCCGAGGGCGCTGAGGTCATTTTTCGCATCGAGGAGCTCGACATCGACCTGCCCGTGTTCACGACGCGGCCGGACACCCTCTTCGGCGCGACGTTCT